>JAYTVI010000201.1:0-12163 GCA_043744095.1 Flavobacterium sp. | reverse complement strand
GATTTGCAGGCGATTATTTCGATAACGAATTGTATTTACGCTGGTTGCAATATGGAGTTTTTAACCCAATATTTCGTCCTCATGCACACGAAGATGTTGCCGCAGAACCTGTTTATAAAGATATTGTCACTAAAGAAAAAGCTAAAAAATTAGTCGAGTTGCGTTACCAAATGCTACCTTATAATTATACTTTAGCATTTGAAAACAATCAAAAAGGAACACCTTTAATGCGTCCGATATTTTTTGAAGAACCAACTAATTTGAATTTGCAAAAAGTAAGCGAAACCTATTTTTGGGGAAATGATTTTCTTGTGACACCAATTACCAAATCGGCAGTATCTTCAACATCTATTTATTTTCCAAAAAGCAACAATTGGTTTGATTTCTACTCAGATAAAAAACACCAAGCTGGAACAACTGAAAACATTGAAGTTGTAGAAGATCACATTCCAGTTTTTGTTCGTGGTGGTGCTTTTATCCCGATGATAAAAACCATTCAAAACACAACCAAATATTCGTTAGATACTTTTGATTTGCATTTTTATTTTGATGAAACTGTAGCCAATTCGTCTGGAAAAGTTTATAACGATAACGGACTCACTGCCAATGCTTTTGAAAAAGGTGAATACGAAATATTGAATTTCAATAGTATAAATTCAAATAAAATTTTGACAATAAAATTGATTAGCGAAATTGGTAAAAATTATATTTCTACAGATAAAAATGTATCTCTAATTATTCACAATATAAAACCTAAAAGAATTTTTGTAAATGGTCAAGAACAACTTTTTAAAACTTTTCAAAATCTATTAGAAATTCCAGTTACTTGGAAAAAAGGAAACAATCCAATCATTAAAATCGAATACTAAATTATGATAAAGAAAATAAACACTTTCGCAATAATTACAATGCTAATTTGCGGAAATTCATTTGCTCAAAAGAAAAAAACTATAACACCTAAAACACCTTTTGTTTGGGGAAATGCTAATGTATATTTTTTATTAACAGATAGATTTAACAATGGCGATAAAACCAATGATCACACTTTTAATAGAAATAAAGAAACTGGAAAGTTACGTGGTTTTGAAGGTGGCGATATTCGTGGAGTGATTCAAAAATTGGATGAAGGTTATTTTACTAATTTAGGAACAACCGTTATTTGGATGACACCAATTGTAGAACAAATTCACGATGGTGTTGATGAAGGAACTGGTTTTTCGTATGGCTTTCATGGTTATTGGACAAGAGATTGGAGTTCTATCGACCCTAGTTTTGGAACAAAAAAAGACTTAGCCGAATTGGTTACCAAAGCACACGCCAAAGGAATAAGAATTATGCTTGATGCCGTTATAAATCATACCGGACCAGTTACTGTAGAAGATTCAGTTTATCCTAGTGATTGGGTACGAACTTCGCCAAAATGTACTTATAATTCTTATGACACATACATCAATTGTACATTGGTAGAAAATTTGCCTGACGTAAAAACCGAAAGTAATGCTAATGTTTCATTGCCACCTTTTTTAGTCGAAAAATGGAAAAAAGAAGGTCGTTATAACCAAGAAGTTGCTGAATTAGATGCTTTTTTTAAAAAAACAGGATATCCAAGAGCACCAAAATATTATATAATGAAATGGTTGTCTGATTATATTTCTGATTACGGAATTGATGGTTACCGAGTTGATACTGCAAAACATACTACAGAAGATGTCTGGAAAGATTTCAAAAAAGTATGTGATGGCGCTTTTGCAGATTTCAAAAAGAAAAATCCTAAAAAAATACTAGACAATAATCCTTTTTTTACTGTTGGCGAAGTGTATGGCTACAATATTGGCAACAAATTAATCTATGATTTTGGTGATAAAAAAGTCAATTATTTTGAAAATGGTTTTACTGGATTAATCAATTTTGATTTTAGAAACGAAGCTAAAATGAACTACGAATCTTTATTTTCTAAATATTCTGATATTTTAAATGGTGATTTAAAAGGAAATACGGTAATGAATTACACAACTTCTCACGATGATGGTTATCCTTTTGACAAAAAACGTGAAAAAACATTTGAAGCAGGAACAAAATTGTTGCTTGCACCAGGAATTTCGCAAGTGTATTATGGAGATGAGTTGGCTCGTTCTTTAGAAATAGAAGGAACACAAGGCGATGCAACTTTAAGGTCATTTATGAATTGGAATGATTTATTGACCAATAAAACAACATATAAATTGTTGCTACATTATCAAAAATTAGGGCAGTTTAGAAAAAACCATCCAGCAGTTGGTGCAGGAATTCACAAACAAATTTCTTTTGGAAACGACTATGTTTTTGGAAGAGTTTTTACCAAAGGAAAATATAATGATCTAGTAGTTGTTGGTTTGGATTTGCCTATTGGCAAAAAAGAAATTGCTGTAGAAAAACTTTTCAAAAATGGCACGAAAGTTAAAGATGCCTATTCTGGTAAAACTGCAATTGTAACCAACGGAAAAGTTGCAATTGATAGCGAATTTGGAATTGTTTTATTGGAAAGTTATAGTTTTTAATTTGTCATTTCGACGAAGGAGAAATCACATTAATTAATTTACTAGTGAGATTTCTCCTTCGTCAATATGACAAAACTCACAAATTTTCATATTTGAAAATGAATAAAATCCTAAAAATAGGTCATCGTGGAGCAAAAGGATATGTTGCCGAAAACACTTTAGCTTCGTTTAAAAAAGCTATTGACTTAAAATGTGACGCAATTGAACTCGATGTACATTGCTGTAAAACAGGGGAAATTGTTGTAATTCACGATGAAACAATTGATAGAACAACAACTGGAAAAGGATTTGTAAAAGAATTAACTTTATCAGAATTAAAACAATTTGAAATTCCAAAACTTGAAGAAGTTTTAGATTTGGTAAATAATTACTTTTTGGTCAATATTGAGCTAAAAAGTAATGATTGTGTCGAAAAAGTAATGAAAATTGTAAATCATTATATCGAAAATAAATATTGGAGTACTACTAATTTTATGATTTCGAGTTTTAATTGGAATGCTTTACAAATTTGTCATTCCGAGGCACGAGGAATCTCATTAGGAGTTTTAACCGAAAATTCGATAGGAGAAGCAATTGCTTTTGCCAAAAAAATTAATGCATTTTCAATTAATCCTTATTATAAATTATTGAATTCAGAAAGTGTAACTTTGATGCATCAAAATGGATTTCAAGTTTTTCCGTGGACAATAAATAAAATGGCTGATATTAATAAAATGAAATCGTATAATGTTGACGGGATAATTTCTGATTTTCCTGATAGGATTAATTAATTATTATTTTAAAAGTTTGAATGGTCTCTTTATCATCAACTATTTTTAAAAAATAAATTCCTGAATTTAATTCTGAATTAAGATTAAATTCTTGATTAACACTATTCTGATTAATAGTTAATGCCTTTTTTATAATTTCTCTTCCTAGTGCATCATAAATAATAACAGTACCATTATCTAATTTATCTTTTAATTGACCTTTAATGCTAAAATTACCATTACTAGGATTAGGAAATAAGGTAAAGCTAGTTTTGTTAAATGTTGTATTATTAAGCAAATCAATATCAAATCTTGCTAGATAGGCATTGAAATAAATGCTTGAAAAAAAAATCAAATTTTCTTGAGTCGCACCAGAAGTTGACAATCCGTTACTTGTAGTAGAACCACAAGTATAAAAAGATCCATTATTCAAAGCCATCACACAACTATTTAACTCTTCTCTTGCTCCTCCATAATAAGTTGCCCATAGACGTTCGCCTTGAGGATTAAATTTTACAATAAAATTATCTGTGAAATCTAGAGAAAATTCATCACCTCCAGAAAAACTATCTTTAAAAGAATTTGGAGTTGCAATATTATTTTGGCTTCGAGTATCTGATGTCAAATAAACATCATCCCCATTAAAAGAAATCATTCTACCATTATAAATTGAATTCATACCTTCATCACGAAGACCTCCATAATATGTAGCCCAAAGTTGTTCGCCACTAGTATTGAATTTTGTCAAAAAGGAATCAAAACCTCCACCTAATTCTGTTTGATGTGCATTTTCAGTAGCCAAACCTAGTGCATTTGTTATACCAGATAAATAAATTTCGCTACGATTTACCTGCAAATCATTTATATTACCATCATAGTACGTACTCCACTGTCGCTCACCATCAGGAGTAAATTTAGATAAAAAAGAATTGCCAGTTTGAGTTTGAAAACAATCTGTTGTTGCATAAAAACCAGACTCATTTTCAAATGCCTGACCTGCAACATACAACTGACCAAATTGATCAACTGCAAGTGCTGATGGAAAACCAAGACCATAATATGTACTCCAAACTCTATTACCGTTTGTGTCAAACTTTGCCAAAAAACCGTTTCTTTGTGGAATACCAGGAATAGTTGAATCAACAAAATTATCCTGAAAAGCATTTGGTGTCGCCATTCCTTCAACTCTATCTGTAGTACCAGAAATGTAAACATTTCCTACACTATCTGAAGTAAAAGAAATTATAGGAGACGGATAGTAGGTTGACCATAACAGTTGACCGTTTGGGTTGAATTTTGCTAAATAACCATTCTCAGGATTGTTATTTGTTATTACCAAAATAGACTGAAAACAATTGGGAGTAGTAGTATTATTAAGAAAATTTGTAGTTTGACCAGCTATATATAGATTATCATCTTTATCAACACTTATTTCCCCTATAAAACCACCATAAAAAAAAGTAGACCAAATCACAAGACCATTAGGATCGAATTTAGTAATCATTATATGAACATCTTCATAAGCAACTTCATTCAAAAAAGCATTAGGAGTTACAAAACTATAAGAAAAAGGAATGTGTGTATAAATTTCAGAAGCCATATATACATTGTTCTGACTATCTAAAGCTGCACCATCAAAAACAGTATCGCTACCATAATAAGTTGCCCAAGTACGTTGGTAGTTTATTTGTGAGTAAACCAATGAAGAAATAAAATAAAACGAGATGAAGATTATTTTTTTCATAATTGCTACATTATAAAAATCCCCAAAGACACTAATGTCTTTGGGGAAATACTGTTTTTTAATTAGTGATCATCACAATAGTATCTGCGCCAGACACATACATTTGTGCAACAAAAGTACCATTGGTATAACTAGTAGGTAATGATGAACAACCGGACGAGAAACCAATTCCTCCATAATAAGGACCACCAATAGTATCAAATTTAAAATATTTCCAACGCGCTTGTTTAGAACTTGTAGCATTTCCTGCAGTTAATTGTGCAACTGTTTGGATGTATGTTGAAGGAATTGCACCTGCGCTATTTTTTCTTGCCCATTTCCAACCACCAACCGGTGCTGTAGGAAAGTTGGGCGTTGTAGGCATATAGAATCCTGCAAAAAGATGTGTGCCTCCAGCAGGAACGGTAAATCCTTGTGAAACTGGCGCATTAGCAGGCGTAAAAGCAGGATAACAAACTCCGTTAGGGTAAGCAGAAAGCTGATAGCGAACTGCTACTGTAGAATTGTTATAAATGTATAAATTCCCGATTTGAGCATTAGATTGAAGCCCAAAAACTATAACGATAAGGACGATTATTTTTTTCATTTGGTTTGTTTTTAATTGTTAAGGTTTCCGTTAGCATTTTTGGCGTGAATTAACAATGCTTCGCTAATAATAGCCGCATCATCATTACCATATTTTGCTGCTAGTTGTAGTGGTGTTATTCCTGTTGTGTAAACTAGTTCTTTGGCTGCATCAATCATCGTATTTTGAAAAGCTTTTTCTGATGATAACCTACCTTTTTTATTTGCATCAATATTTATTGAACTGTTCAAACTTTTTAACGCTTCCTCAAAAGCCCTCATTTGTCTGGTGTTGTCAACTTTTGCTACAACAACTTGTGCCTCTTCTTTGTCTTGACAAGAAGTGATGCTAATTGTAGCACTCAGGCTAAAAAGCATCATAGTAATAAAAAACAATTTTGATTTTCTCATAATTAATGTGTTTAATTGGTTTAGTAAAAAATATTCTATTCTAATATTTAGTATTGTTGTTTGATTTAGTTTACAATCATTTTAAATGTTTTGCTATCAGTAGCATCAATTTTTAATTTCACTACATAAATACCCGATGAAAGTAGGGAACTGCAATCAAATTCTTGATTCAAAGTATTTTCTTTTACAGCTATGTCAAAATGCTTTATTCTACGTCCAAGAGCATCATATATAGCAAGTGAGCCATTTGTAGAAAAACCTTTTGTTGCTCCTTTCAAAATAAATTTACCTTTATTAGGATTGGGATACAATTGTATTGAATTGTTTGAAAACTGATTGGTGCTTAACGGTATGGGTTCAAACTTTGTAATAAAAATATTACTTGGATTGACTATATTGGGGTTGGCATTATTAATAAAATTAGTTTGAAAAGCGTTGGTTGTTGCCATATTTTGCAAACTGGTTGTATTCCCAACTAAATAAAAAACATCGTTATAGAATAAAGCTCTACAACCTTCCTCACCAGTATCTCCATAATAAGTACCCCATATTCGTTCGCCACTAGGATTAAATTTTACTACAAAAGCATCTGTTGGTCCTCCAGAAAGCATCTCTTGATAACTGCCTGATGTTGCTATTTTTTGATCAAATCCAGTGCTTCCCGTTAAATAAACATTGTCAAGATTATCAATCGATAAATAAGTTGTTGGTATTGCGGTTGGGAAACCAATTGATTTACCACAATAAGTGCCCCACTGCCTCACACCATTATTATTGAATTTTACTAAAAAAGGGGTGTAAGGAAAATTAGTTGCTTCTTGAAAGGCACCAGTTGTAGTTATAGTATTTACCCCAAAAGTTAGACCAGAAATGTATACGGCATTTGAGCTGCATACTAAATTACCTTGAAAATTTCGTACTCCAAAAACGTCTCCATAATACGTACTCCATTCTCGTTGCCCATTGAATGAAAACTTTGATAAAAAAGCTGCATTACAATCTAAATATTGTGCTTGATGACAGCCACTTGTTGCAAAATAATCATTAGTAACATAAGGAGCGCAATCAAAGGTTTTGCCATACACAAATAGCCCTGAAGTATTGACTCCTATAGAAGTTATATTAGAACCATTAAAACCGTAATAACTTGCCCAATTTCTAGAACCGTTTTTGTTAAAAGAGGCAATCAGATTATTGCAATTGTTTCTGGTTGGTTGAAAAGTTCCTACTGTTGCCATATTTTCAGAATTTGTGTACAATGCAACAAATATATTTTCTGATGCATCACAAATAATGTCTATTATACCGTCAAAGTCACCGCCACCATAATAAGTACACCAAACCCTTGCACCATCTGTGGTAAAACGTGCCAAAAAACCATTAGTAGCACCAACTAAATTGGTTTGATAAGCATTCGCACTAACAATATTTTGTGAACTAGATGTGTAACCTGCTATAAAAATATTATTTTGATTATCTATAGTTATTCCTGACACTGTATCTTGACCTTCGCCACCAAAATAAGTTGACCAAATAATTTGGCCATCTGGGTTAAATTTTGTTATAAAACTATCAGAATCTCCACCGCCATATTGTGTCTGAAAAGCGTTTGGCGTTGCTATTGCAAATTGTGCATTTGGATTATTTTTTACAGTTCCTAGTATGTATATATTACCATTTGAATCTATTTTGCTAATAGTTGAGTAAATATTACCTACACTAATACTTTCATCACCATAATAGGTAGCCCAAACTCGCTGGAGATTAAAATCTTGTGCATTTGTTGCAAAAATGCGCAATAAAACAAATAAAAATAAATAAACTTTAGGTTTCATTTTTTTAGAATTAGTTGTAAAAATTTAGTTGTCATAAATATCTATAGAAATACTTGCGTCATATGGAAGACTTGGTGAGCTTGTGTAACCTATAAAAGCAATCCATCCTGTTCCGGTATAAGTTACAACATCTGTCGTTGGTATTGTAGCAGCAGGAAAATATAGCGTAGCACCACCAGCATTACCATTAGTACCCATTTGAAACTTGATATAATCAAATAGCTGATTATTTGCTAATACAGTATTTAAAGTTGAACTAGCTACATTACCTCCAGAAGTTGCAGAAATTGTTTTGGTCCAAAAATTGATATAAGGTACGCTTGTAGGAGAATAAAACGGAAATCGTGCTGCAGTTGTACTTACATAAGGACTTATTAATACTAGAGATTGCAACGGATTTAAGTGTATTTTTGTGTTTACACCATTGACTATATACCTTGATATGTAATGAGGATAAGTACCTGTTGTGGGTTTTGTTTTTATCTCACCTATATCCATCCCAAAACTAGATTGGTTATTGATAAATAAATTTCTAGACTTATTTTGTGAGTAAGAACTCCAAACCAATAAAAAAACAGCAATCGTAAATAATTTTTTCATAGTACTAAAGTATTGATTATTAATTCTATAAAGTTATTTTATTTTATTTTAACAATTATTTAACATATATTTTCTTGTAAAGTTTAAAAATTAAACAAATAATTTTATTCGATATTTGCAAATGATTCAGAAACTTTTAAAATGAATACAAAATACGATATAATACTCGTTGGTGGTGGCGCAGCAGGTTTTTTTACAGCAATAAATATTGTTGAGAAAAATCCGAAATTGAAAGTTGCTATTTTAGAACGTGGGAAAGAAGTTTTAACTAAAGTTAGAATTTCTGGTGGTGGACGATGCAATGTTACTCATGCGTGTTTTGTTCCAAATGATTTAGTCAAATTTTATCCTCGTGGCGAAAAAGAACTTCGTGGACCTTTTCATCAATTTTGTTCTGGTGATACAATTGAATGGTTTGAAAAACACGGTGTTGAATTAAAAATTGAAGACGATGGCAGAATGTTTCCTACATCAGATTCTTCTCAAACTATTATCGATTGTTTTTTGACTGCTACTCAAAAATTAAAAATTGACATTCTAACCAATCAAAGTGTTCAATCGATATATAAAGGAGAAGATTATTGGAAAGTAGAAACCAATGTAGCAACTTTTTCTTGTCAAAAATTAGTGATGACCACTGGAAGTAATCCAAAAATATGGGAAATGCTTGCAGGAATTGGTCATTCTATTATTCCTGCCGTTCCATCTTTGTTTACATTTAACATAAAAGACAAACGTATTAAAGATTTAATGGGCTTGTCAGCATTTGCAACTGTTAAAGTAAAAAACAAAACCCGAGGCAAAGCCGAATTGATCGAAGCTAAACTTGAAGCTTCTGGACCATTATTGATAACCCATTGGGGAATGTCTGGACCAGGAATTTTGAGACTTTCAGCTTGGGGTGCACGAATTCTTGCTGAAAAAAATTATCAATTTGTTATGCAAGTCAATTGGTTAAACGATTTAACTTTAGAAAAAACAATCGAAAAATTAAAAGAACTAAAACTAGAACATTCTAAAAAAGCAGTTTCAAAGAAATCACCATTTGATTTGCCTAACAGACTTTGGGAAAGTTTGGTTTTAGCATCTGAAATTTTGGAAGATACAAAATGGGCAGATTTATCAAAAAACCAAATTTACAATTTAACCAACCAATTAACTAATGGTGAATTTCAAGTAAACGGAAAAAGCACCTTCAAAGAAGAGTTTGTAACCGCTGGAGGGATTAATTTAAAAGAAATCAACTTCAAAACTATGGAAAGTAAACTACACAAAAATCTATTTTTTGCTGGAGAAATTTTAAATATTGATGCTATAACTGGAGGATTTAATTTTCAAAACGCTTGGACTGGTGGGTTTATAATAGCTGGAAATATAAATTAATTTATTTTAACATTTTGTATAAGTTATTCAAAATCAATGTATATTTGAGAAACTTTAAATCCATACAAAATGAAAAAACTATTACTTCTGACTATTTTAGTATTTACTTCATTTTTTTCTTCTCCTTTATATTCACAAACTTGTATTACACCTACAACTTTATCTGTAAGTTCAATTACAACAAATTCCGCTGCTTTTAGCTGGGCAAATGGTACTTTGAATGATACTAAATGGGAAATTTTGTTAGTGCCAAGTGAAACCGTTGTGTTGCCAACCATTGCACCGCCAGCAAATCCTACTTTTGTTGGGCAAATTTTACAAACAATTCAAATGCCAAATAGTTCTCCGTTTCAAATTACTGGATTAGAATCTGGAAAATACTATTTTTATTATTTACGAACAATTTGTTCGGACTCTGATTTTAGTGAGTGGTCTTTACCATATACTTTTAACACACAATTTTGTAATGCTGTTGATAAATGTGATTTCAAATTTAGAATGACTAGCTCATCAAACAGCGGATGGTTTGGAGCAAGAATGCAAGTTCGACAAAACGGAATTGTAGTTGCTACTATAGGTTCAACTTATACTTCTGGTAACGGACCAGTAGATGTTATTGTACCATTGTGTAAAAACATTCCTTTTGATTTGTATTGGAAAGTTGAAGGAACACAACCTACACGTCCGATTGTTAGAATTTATAATAGTTTTGATCAATTAATATATACAAAAGTAGCTGGCGTTGGAGCAGTTGGAGATATTCTATATTCTGAAACTGCTGTTAATTGTGATTTACCTGAATGTTATATTGCACCAGTAAATTTAGTCTGTAATAATCAAACCACTACTTCAGCACAATTGGCTTGGTCAGCACCAGCAACCACAACTTGGGATGTATATTATGTACCAACAGGTTCTGCGCCACCAACTCCTGCAACAGTACCATCAATAGCTGGAGTATCCTCAAATCCTTATACAGTATCAGGATTACCACCAGATACAACGTATGATTTTTATGTAAGAGTTGTTTGTTCTCCTAATCCTTCGGCTTGGTCTGCAGTAAATACTTGTACTACCATTGCTACCTGTCCTAAACCAACACCTTTAACAGTTACGGTAGGTACAATTACACAAACACAAGCTGTTTTAAACTGGACAACTGGTACACCAGCAACTGATGATACTTGGGAAATTTTATTAATTCCTAGTCCAACTTATACATTACCAACAACACTTCCTCCGGTAAATGGACCATATCCAACAGGTTCATTAACATATAATGTAAGCGGAATTGGCACAACTTCATTTATAGCAACTGGTTTAACTCCAGCGACTATTTATTTTTATTACATCAGAACAGTTTGTCCTGGTCCAGATAAAAGTACTTGGGGAACAGCTTTACCTACAACAAATCCGATTGCATTTAATACGTTTATATGTGATGCTGTAAATAAATGCGGATATAAATTCGTATTAACCAATCCTACAGGAAACTCCTGGAATGGTGGTTATATGATTGTAAGACAAAACGGAATTATTATACAAACTTTAGGGGCAAATTCAATTAATAATGCTGCTGGAGTAACTGTTCAGTTATGTAATAATGTGCCTTTTGATTTGTATTGGAGTGTTGCAGGAACTATGCCTCAACAAATAGGAGTGACTATTCAAAATCCTTTTACTGATGTTATTTATACAAAAGCACCTGGCATGGGAAGTCCTTTAGATATTTTATACAATTCTACTGTAGTTTGCACACCACCATCGTGTCCTAAACCAATCACTTTAACAGTTGTTAATAACACAACTGATGGTGCTACACTTGGTTGGACAGAAGTAGGAACAGCAACCCAATGGGAAGTTTATACTGTGCCAGTCGGAAATCCTTTGCCAATAAATGGTCAGCCACTTAGTGCAGGAACAGGAGATTATAGAATTGTAAACGGTACAGGACCAATAGTTACCTATCCTATTTCAGGTTTATTATCAGGAACAGCTTATGTATATTATGTGAGAGCAATTTGTTCTCCAACAAGTTTCAGCACTTGGACAATTTTAGATCCTAAAACATTCAATACCATATCTGGTAATGATGAGTGTACTACAGCAGTACCAGTACCGGTAAATACTGGTAGAAATTGTGTGCAACAAGTAGCAGGAAATACTTTAGGTTCTACCAACTCAGGTTTAATCATTACAGAAACAGGTTGCGGAACTACAGATGATGATGTTTGGTTTTCTTTTGTTGCAACAAATAGCATACATATAGTTAATTTAAGTGCTATAGTACCAACGCCAAGTACAGCAACAGTGGCAATAAATCATACTGTTTTTTCTGGA
>JAYTVI010000200.1:0-3505 GCA_043744095.1 Flavobacterium sp. | reverse complement strand
CAATCCGTGCCAGCAATAAAATTTCTTAACAAATAAAAGCATATAACTTTTTTTATTTATAAAGTTTTTTTGTTTGATTTAATTTGTGGGCACGGATTACAAATCCGCGCTATCGGGTTTGGCTTGCTGGGAAATAAAAAAAGGGTTTCATAAAGACGGCTTTTTTAATACTATTATTCAATATTTTTAATATACAATTTCTGGCAATTGGTCAGTTAATATATCAACAAAATAATTTTGTGCAATTACTCTAAAAATAAAATAATCATCGGGATTTTTTTCTGTTATATAAAAATAATTCGTAAAACCTTTTTGTTTTAATAAATCTACAATTTCATATTTTGTAGAAATAAAGACAACTGAAAATCCCTCAAAGGATTTATTACTAAAATACAACATATCACGTTCATCAGAAACAATATGAAAAAGGAAATGATGAAATTTAAACAGTAATTTTTTAGGCGATTTATAATGTGAAACTTCAATTTCTAGTTTTGGTTTTCTTTGATTACAATTGAAATCAATTTTAGTTATTGCAAAATAAGAGTAGCCAGTTTCTGAATAAATATTTTCTATTTTTTTTTTAATAATTAATAATTTGTTATTCATTAATTAACTATTTAATAATTAAACTTAAATTTTCCTATTAATTGTCCATTTTTATAATAATCTATAACGTAAGCAAATCCTCCAGAGTTTGTATATCGACCACTATATTTTGTATTGCCTACTATAAAATTTTCAACTTGCCCATCTGCAGTTAGAACCCAAGAACCATTTGGAAATTTATTTTGTATTAATTGTCGATATTGCATAAAACTTCGGTTGTTTATTCTAATATTAATATCACTACTGCCAGTCGTGATACTGGTAAACTTAATCTTCCCTTCAAAAGTTGTTTCAACAGAGTTTACCGCTTGTAAATTAGTAGCACAACCAACAAAAACATGTCCTAAATATACATAATACATTGGATCACTTAATGCATCTGCCCACATATCTTTAAGTCCGGTTACATAATCACCAGCTGCCATAGCAATTTGTCCTAGACTTGGTGTTCCGTTTAAATAAAATAAATTTGCAGCAGCTGTATATAAATCAATATGCTGTTCAAAATTTACCAACCCACTTGGTTTGATTATATATTCAAAATCATGAAGTAAGCCTCCGTTATATAAATCATATCTTACAGCAATATAGAATACAAGAGTACCGCTTGTATTATAATGAGGAATTAATATGTAATCTCCAACATTAATACTGTTCGAGTTTACAGAGAATGTTGAGAGATTTAAAGTGTTTGAGTTTTTATATTGTGCTAATAAATATAGTTCAATAGGATCACCTGTTATTGGGTTTGATAAATTATTAACCATATTTTCAACTAAAACTTCATCAAAGATTAAAGTTGGATTTTGTATAATTTGATTGATAACTTGATTTGTAACAATTTGACTATTTTGCGAGAAACCATTAGAAATTGCAAAATTCAAAATATTTAATTGAGTTTCGGGAGTTTGTTGAGAATACCAATTAAATTGATTATTGTTTATTAGAGTAACAAAGTAACTTCCAATATAACCTGCACTATTCTGACTTTGTCCAGCATAATTATAGACTAAATCTGTTATTGTGGAATCCAAATTTATAAATAAATTATGAGCTGTGAGAGAGGAAGCCATTAAATAACTTAAAAAAAGTGCTTTTGCATTTTCTGGAGATAAGATTCCAATGCCATTGTTGTTTTCATCACAAGGCTCTCCAGTTCTATTAGCAACTCGATTGTCATTTGAAATACAAACTGTAACTATCATATCAAAATCTTCAGACCACCAGCACTCTCCTCCATAATCATACTTAAAAGCTGCCATATGTAAGATTGAAGACGAACATGAAACTCCAAAATCAGTATCTGAACCAGAATCATTATTTGTGTCTCCAATAGAACCGCTACCTTGAATACATGGTTCAGAATTTCCGTTAGGTGATGTTGTATCATCATTTCCTATACCATTATTACCACCTGAATTATCATCACCTGTTGTTCCTTCTGTGTCTCTTACCTCCGGTAAATAGGCTACTAATTTATAATTATAGTTACCTTCAAAATCTTTAATATCTTTTAATCCAAGATTATATTTTTCTGCAAATTCTAGAGACATTTGATATTCGAAAAATTTAACTAATGAACTTCCGTCTATTTTTTCTTGCATTACCATGTTAAAAAACTTACTAGGGTTTGAATCAGGATGTTCTACTTTGAAAGTATAAGTTTTATTACCTAATTCATCTTCAACAAGTAATATTTTGTCATAAAGAATTGTTCCATATTCATTGCTCAATAATCCACGATTCGCTATAAGAGTGTTTCCGATTTTTTTTGAAAGTACTTTTGCTATTCCAGAAGCAGTTTCTCCTTCAATATATTTACTGTGATAGTTTTTGTTTTGAGGATTATTTACTGTTACATTCTCTTTGATTGCATCTTCATACAAATCTTTCTCACAACTAGAAAAAATAGTTGCAACTACTAAAATCAAAAATAAACCGAATTTTTTTATTGTTTGTTTCATAATAAGTTGGTTAAAATTAGTTAATGTTTTTCGAATATAGGAAATTATTTTATGGGACAATAACTCCTATATTAAATTTATCATATAAATTCAACTTTGTATGTGCGCAAAAAAGTAGATATAGAGTTTTTAAAATTGTTTGGTAATAATCTTAAAAAAATAAGAGTCAGTAAAAATATTACACAAGCACAATTGTCTATTGATTGTGATTTTGATGTATCTGTTTTAAGTAGGATAGAAAGAGGTGCTGTTAACACTTCTTTATTTCACTTAAAATTAATTTCTGATGCTTTAAATGTTGATATAAAAGTATTATTCAATTTTGAAATAGAATAAAAAAAAGGGTTTCAAAATTTTGAAAACCTTTTTTATTTTATAAAAACAATGCTTTCAATTCGGTTGCATCTTGTGGATTCATTTTTCCGGCGAGAACAAGACTCAATTGTTTTCTGCGCAAAGCAGCTTCAAATCGTTCTTTTTCTAAATCGGTTTCAGGAATAACTGGCGGAACTTCTATTGGTCTTCCCATATCGTCAACGGCTACAAAGGTATAAATAGCTTCGTTTGCTTTACTTCTTATTCCAGATTCGCGATCTTCGACCCAAACATCAAGAAAAATCTCCATTGAACTTCTAAAACTTCTAGAAATTTTAGCTTCTACAGTTACAACACTTCCTAAAGGAATGGCACGATTAAATGCAACATGATTTACAGAGGCAGTAACAGTTATTCTTCTAGAATGTCGTCTTGCGGCAATACTTGCTGCACGATCCATTCTTGCTAGTAATTCGCCGCCAAAAAGATTGTTTAATGGATTGGTTTCGCTAGGCAAAACCAAATCGGTAAGTATCGTTAAAGATTCTGAAGGATGTTTTGGATTCATCTTTTTTTTGCAAAGATAATTGAGTTCATAAAAAAATCCCGTAGAAAAC
>JAYTVI010000199.1:0-3509 GCA_043744095.1 Flavobacterium sp. | reverse complement strand
TCAGCAACTGCTTTCACCGCTTTCTCTTCTTCTTCACGGAAAATCGCCGTATGAGAAGCTACAACTCTTTTGAATTATTTGTTGAACTCGATTACTTTGAAATCAGCAACTTCGCCTTTTTTCAATTTCTTTCAGTCTTCTTTTTATAAGTGACGCGTTGGAATGAAAGCCACGATATCATCGCCAAATTCTACAGTAGCGCCTTTGTCAACGATTTCAGAAATAGTTCCGTTGTGGATGGTTCCTACAGCGAAAGAATCTTCATACTGATCCCAAGGATTAGCGGTCGTTTGTTTGTGACCTAAAGATAATTTACGACCATCAACATCCAATTCTAGTACAACTACGTCAAGTTTTTCACCCACGTTTACGAATTCAGATGGGTGTTTTATTTTTTTAGTCCATGACAAATCAGAGATGTAAATCAATCCGTCAATACCTTCTTCCAATTCTACGAAAATTCCGAAGTTCGTGAAGTTACGAACGATTCCAGAATGTTTAGAACCTACAGGGTATTTCGCTGTGATATCTGTCCATGGATCTTGTGACAATTGTTTGATACCCAAAGACATTTTACGATCATCACGATCTAAAGTAAGGATTTGCGCTTCTACAACATCACCCACTTTTACGAAATCCTGAGCCGAACGCAAGTGCGTAGACCAAGACATTTCAGAAACGTGAATTAATCCTTCAACACCTTCAGCAACTTCAATAAATGCGCCGTAATCTGCAATAACAACTACTTTTCCTTTTACTTTGTCACCAACTTTTAGGTTAGCATCAAGAGCATCCCAAGGATGAGCGTTTAATTGTTTCAATCCTAATTGAATTCTTGTTTTCTCATCATCAAAATCAAGGATTACAACATTTAATTTTTGGTCTAATTCAAGAACTTCACTTGGGTGATTGATTCTACTCCAAGATAGGTCTGTAATGTGAATTAATCCATCAACACCACCTAAATCAATAAACACACCATATGAAGTAATGTTTTTAACAACACCTTCTAATACTTGTCCTTTTTGTAATTGACCGATTATTTCTTTTTTCTGTACTTCAATATCTGCTTCAATAAGTGCTTTGTGCGAAACAACAACGTTTTTGAATTCGTGGTTGATTTTCACCACTTTGAATTCCATCATTTTGTTTACGTATACATCGTAATCACGGATTGGTTTCACATCAATTTGTGAACCAGGTAAGAACGCTTCAATTCCGAATACGTCAACGATCATACCTCCTTTAGTTCTACATTTCACGAAACCATTAACGATTTCTCCAGTTTCGTTAGCAGAAATAACTCTATCCCAAGATTTAATTGTTCTAGCTTTTCTGTGCGATAATACCAATTGACCAGTTTTATCCTCACGGATGTCAATTAATACTTCTACTTTGTCACCCACTTTTAAGTTTGGGTTGTAACGGAATTCATTTAAAGAAATAACACCTTCTGACTTTGCATTGATGTCTACGATTGCGTCTCTGTCAGTAATTCTAACAACAACACCTTCAACTACTTCTTCTTGATCCGTGTCAATAAAAGTTTTTGATACTAACTCTTCAAATTCTAATAAGTTTTTTTCATCTACAGCATCGATACCTTCTTGAAAGTTGTGCCAGTTAAAGTTAGTTAAAAACTCTTCTTGTGATTTTAATAATTCAGACATATGTTCTGATAAAAAATTTGTATTCTGTTTTTCTTGAGTTTCTTTAAGCGATAGAAAAACAAAAGTGTTTTTACTTAAATAATTGATTTCCAAACGAAACTCTACTCTGCATTTTGGACTGCAAAAGTAATCATAAATTATTAATTACAAAAATTATTTATAAAGAAAAACCCTTTCAGAAATTAATATCAGAAAGGGTTTGTCAATTTTCTTGTTACTATATTTATTCTTTGATAAATTTTGCACTATAAACACCTTTATTTGATAGGATTTTTATAAAATAATTGCCTGTTTTTAAACTTGCAACATCAATATTTGATACTCCTTTTGCATTTGGAATTTCTAATACCAATTGTCCTAAAGTGTTATAAATACTAATCGATGCAACTTCAATGGTATTTTTACTTTGTATATTTAAAATCGCTTTCGCTGGATTTGGGTTTATTGAAAAATCGTCAACAAATTCAAAATTATTATTAGATAATTCACAATTAGAATTCACAATGCAATTTATATTTCCATTTGTGTTTAATGCCGATTGTATATTAGGTATATCGGATTCTTTTGCACAGATATATGATAAGCTTGGGCAATTAGATAAATAAATTGGATCGAAATAATTTGGCGAAAAAATAGTTTCAATAAAAGTATCTTTTATATATAATGATTGCAAATTCAGATTATTGCTACAATCCAAAATAAAAAAAGAGGTATTTTGTCCAAAACCATAATATGCTTGTAAATGTAGTGTTTCAATTAAATTATATGAAATATTTATGCCTTCATCAATTATTGGAGGAAAAATTGCTGTACTAATTAAATTATTTTGACATAAAACACCAGACATGCTTGTTCTAAATGATAAATCTAATGTAGTCAATTGATTATCCTGACAATCTAACAAAATTAAACTTGAAAAATTTTCAATTCCAGTTAATGAAGTTATATTAGCATTGTCAATTTTTAGCCAAACAATATTTTGAACTTCTGAAACCTCTATTTCACCATTATTATTAACATCTATTTTTAGGTTTTCATAGATTGAGGTTGGTGTTAAAACTTGAGCAATATCATTAGTAATATCAGATTGTAATAATTTATTTTTAAAATTTGCATCGGGAAAATTGATGATTTGTGCATTACATATTGTTGTAACTAAAAAAACAAATAGAAAGTAAAATTTTTTCATATTTATGATTTTTATTAATGTAAGTTTTTAATTTAAATAAAATTCAAATTGATTTTGAAAGGTTTATAATTTTAGTGCTGCACGTTTACTACTTCATCAGGATTGTGTTTATGCTTGAAGAAAACGGCAAACAAAACGGCTATAACTAATGCATAACAAGCAAATGATAACCAGATATTATGCCAATCTCTAACACCATCATGAGTAAAGAATTGATCAATTACTATTCCGCTAACAAGGCCACCAAAGAAAGCACCAAAACCGTTTGACATCATCATAAACAATCCTTGAGCAGATGATCGAATTTTAGAATCTGTAGTTGTTTCTACAAATAATGAACCTGAAATATTAAAGAAATCAAATGCCATTCCGTACACCACACAGGACATAATAATCATCCATAAACCATCAACTGGATTACCGTAGGCAAATAATCCGAAACGCAAAACCCAAGCCAACATCGAAATCAACATGACTTGTTTGATACCAAATCGTCTTAAAAAGAAGGGAATTGCCAATATAAATAAGGTTTCAGATATTTGAGAAATAGACATGATAATAGTAGAATATTTTACAACAAATGAGTCTGCATATTCTGGAACTTTAGCAAATTCTGACAAATAGACATCTCCATACATATTGGTCAATTG
>JAYTVI010000198.1:0-3589 GCA_043744095.1 Flavobacterium sp. | reverse complement strand
CTGACCCTAAAATAGATTTAAGTGGTGTTGATGTTGCTAGAAAGATATTAATACTCATTAGAGAAAGTGGTTATCATATGGAAATTGAAAACATAACCAACAATTCATTTTTACCAGAAGAATGTTTGAAAACTACAAATAATGATGACTTTTTCAAATCGTTAATTTCAAATGCAAATCATTTCGAAAAATTATTAAGCGAAGCTAAAGCAAAAGACTGTCGCCTAAAATATGTTGCAACATTCGAAAACGGAAAAGCAAATGTTGGACTTCAGTTTATACCAAAAGAAAGTCCTTTTTATAATTTGGAAGGAAAAGACAATATTGTTCAATTTTTTACAGATCGTTATATTGATCAACCTTTATTAATAAAAGGTGCTGGTGCTGGTGCTGCAGTTACAGCATCAGGTATTTTTGCTGATGTTATTAGAATCGGAAACGTATAATTATATTTGAAACAAAACTTTCGGTCTCTATTTACAAACCATTTTCCTGCTTTTCGTTACAATCTTTTTATTTTTAAAGAAAAAATAAAAAGGATTTCCACTACAATCAGGGTTATAAAATAAAGGCAATGAACTTTTATAAAAATTTAAAAAAAAACTGAAAAAAATTCAGAATAAATGAACGAAGTAAAAATTTTCTGCCCAGCAACAATTGCTAACCTTTCCTGCGGTTTTGATGTATTAGGCTTATGCCTAGATACTGTAGGTGATGAAATGATAATTAGAAAAGTTACTCAAAAAGGTATTAAAATCACTAAAATTGTTGGTGCTGACTTACCATTAGAAACAGAAAAAAATGTAGCTGGAGTTGCTGCATTATCTTTATTGAATGCAATTGACATTGATTTTGGTTTTGAAATAGAAATATATAAAAAAATAAAAGCTGGAAGCGGAATTGGAAGTTCTTCAGCAAGCGCTGCAGGTGCCGTTTTTGGAATCAATGAATTATTAGGCAATCCATTTTCGAGAAAAAAATTGGTTTATTTTGCAATGCAAGGTGAAGTTTTAGCAAGCGGAAGTGCTCATGCAGACAATGTTGCACCTTGTGTACTTGGTGGTTTTACAATTGTAAGAGGTTACAACCCATTGGATGTTATAAAAATAAAAAGTCCATCGGAATTGTTTGCCACAGTAATACATCCCCAAATAGAATTGAAAACTTCTGAAATGAGAGCGGTTTTACAACCAATGATTTCACTTAAAAGTGCCATCACACAATGGGGAAATGTTGGCGGATTGATTGCAGGATTGTATACTGATGATTATGAGTTAATTGGGAGAAGTTTGCACGATGAAATAGTAGAACCATTAAGAGGAAAATTTATTCCGCATTTTGATGATGTCAAAAAAGCAGCGATAGAAAATGGTGCTTTAGGTTCAGGAATTTCGGGTTCTGGACCTTCAATTTTTGCTTTATCAAAAGGAAAAGAAACAGCAGAAAGAGTAGCAAAGGCAATGGTTTCTATTTTTGCAAAAACCAATATTCCTTTTGAAATATATGTCTCAAAAATAAATGATGAAGGCATAAAAATAATTTAAGCAGAATAAAAACACAATATCTAAAAATGAAATATTACAGTTTAAATCATAACGCAGCAAAAGTCTCTTTTCAAGAAGCCGTAATTCAAGGATTGGCTCCAGACAAAGGTTTGTATTTTCCTGAAGAAATCTCTCCTATTGCTACTTCATTTTTTGAAAATATTGAGTCTTTTACAAATGAAGAAATTGCTTTTGAAGTCATAAAACCATTTGTAGGAAATGAAATTCCAGAAGATGCATTAAAAAAAATTATTGCAGAAACATTGTGTTTTGATTTTCCAACAGTTCAAATTAAAGATAATATTTATTCATTAGAATTGTATCACGGACCAACAATGGCTTTCAAAGATGTTGGTGCTCGATTTATGTCACGCTGTTTAGCCTATTTTAATAAAGATAATAAGGAGAGTAAAAATACTGTTCTAGTTGCGACTTCTGGTGATACTGGTGGTGCTGTAGCCAGCGGTTTTCTTGGTGTAGAAGGTGTTGATGTTGTTATTTTATATCCTTCAGGAAAAGTGAGCGATATACAAGAAAGACAATTAACAACACTTGGTCAAAATATCAAAGCACTAGAAGTTGATGGCGTTTTTGATGATTGTCAAGATATGGTCAAAAAAGCATTTCTTGATGAAGATTTAAAAAATAAAAATTTAACCTCTGCAAATTCTATTAATATTGCAAGATGGCTGCCTCAAATGTTTTATTTTTTCTTTGCTTACAAGCAATTGAAACATCTCAACCAACCAATGATTTTTTCTTGCCCAAGTGGAAATTTCGGTAACATTTGTGCAGGAATTATGGCAAAAAGATTAGGTCTTCCTATTGCTCATTTTGTTGCAGCAACAAATGTTAATGATACTGTTCCTCAGTTTCTGATTTCAGGAAATTATGCTCCAAAACCTTCAAAACCAACCATATCAAATGCAATGGATGTTGGAAATCCGAGTAATTTTATTCGAATTCAAGAATTATACAACAACGATTTAGAACAATTCAAAAAAGATTTTTCATCTTTTTCATTTACAGATGACCAAACAAAAATCGCTGTACAAAACATATATAAAAACTCAGGTTACATTGCAGAACCTCACGGTGCAGTTGGGTTTTTAGGCTTAAAAAAAGAAATGCAAAATCACGAAAATTGTATAGGCGTTTTCTTAGAAACTGCACATCCAATCAAGTTTTTAGATGTTGTAGAACCAATATTAGAATTAAAACTACAAATTCCCATACAAATAGAAAGTGTTATGCACAAAGAGAAAGTTAGTACAAAAATTAAAAATTATACTGATT
The DNA here is from genome assembly GCA_043744095.1 of Flavobacterium sp. Taxonomy (GTDB): domain Bacteria; phylum Bacteroidota; class Bacteroidia; order Flavobacteriales; family Flavobacteriaceae; genus Flavobacterium. The sequence continues at coordinate 749 of JAYTVI010000198.1, read as the reverse complement.
TGAAAGCATTTTTAAATAACTAAATCAATTATTTTTTAAAGTTTAACTTTATTTATTTTCATCAAAAAAAGAAATCAAAAATTGTATTAGTATCCTAATTAATTACATATTTTTTGAATAAATTAGCGGCTTCAAAATTTAATACTTCAATTGATGAAAAATACAGCACTTACCCACATTCACGAAAGTTTAGGAGCCAAAATGTTACCTTTTGCAGGTTATAATATGCCCATTTTATATGAAGGAGTAAATGCAGAACACGAAACCGTCAGAAATGCTGTTGGTGTATTTGATGTTTCGCATATGGGTGAATTTCTTTTATCTGGTGAAAATGCGTTGACATTAATCCAGAAAGTTTGCTCGAATAATGCAGCAACATTAACCATAGGTAAAGCTCAATATTCTTGTTTACCTAATAATGAAGGAGGAATAGTAGATGATTTGATTATATATAAAATCAAAGAAGAACAATATCTTTTGGTAGTAAATGCCTCTAATATTGACAAAGATTGGAATTGGATTTATAGTCAAAATGATTTAGGTGTTGAAATGAGAAATCTATCAGATGATTATTCTTTATTGGCAATTCAAGGTCCAAAAGCTGTTGAAGCAATGCAATCATTGTCATCAATAGATTTATCAAAAATACCTTACTATCATTTTGAAGTTGCCGATTTTGCTGGATTTCCTCACGTTATCATATCAGCCACAGGTTATACAGGCTCTGGAGGTTTTGAAATTTATTGCAA
>JAYTVI010000197.1:0-12597 GCA_043744095.1 Flavobacterium sp. | reverse complement strand
TTAATTAATTTAATTCATTTTTTATATTCAGCAATTGTATTTTAATACCTTCAAGTTTAGAAATAATATCAAACTTGTCTAGGGTTTTCTTTTGTCCTTCTTTCAAATGCGTTTTGGCACCATCAAGTGTAAAACCTCTTTCCTTGACCAAATGGTATATCAATTTTAAATTAGTAACATCCTCAGGCGTAAACATTCGGTTGCCTTTAGCATTCTTTTTTGGTTTCAGAATATCAAATTCTTGATCCCAAAACCGTATCAAAGAAGTATTTACATTAAATGCTTTTGCTACTTCGCCAATACTATAATATCTTTTGTCTGCTGATAATTCTATATGCATTTTCTAGTCTAAAGATTGATTTTCTTGATTTGCCAATTTACTGATAGCAACATATTCTGCCGCCGAAATATTTCCGTAATAAAAATTTAAAGGATTCACAACTTCACCATTTTTATGCACTTCATAATGCAAATGCGGTCCTTCACTTCGTCCTGTACTTCCTACATACCCAATCACATCACCACGTTGCACTCTTTGTCCTGCTCTACAATTATACTTACTCATATGACCATAAAGTGTTTCATAACCAAAACCGTGACTTATCACCACATGATTGCCATAACCAGAAGCTGTATTGTCAGCTCTTTGCACCACACCATCACCTGTGGCATAAATCGGAGTACCCGTATTTGCTGTAAAATCCATTCCTTCATGCATTTTTCTAACCTTCGTAAAAGGATCTGTTCGGTAACCAAAACCAGAAGCCATACGTTTCAAATTTTCATTTTTCACAGGTTGTATTGCTGGTATTGCAGACAACAAATTATTTTTCTCTTTTGCCAATTTTAATATTTCGTCCAATGATTTTGACTGAATAACCAATTCTTTTGAGATTACATCAACACGTTTCGAAGTGTTTATAACCAAATCCGAATTGTTAAAACCCTCCAATTCCTTATATCTATTTACACCACCAAAACCCGCTTTTCGTTGCTCAATTGGTATTGGAGAAGTGTTAAAATATGTTCTATACAAATTATTATCTCTATCAGAAACACTCTCTAAAACTTCATCAATCTGATCCATTTTTTTATTCAAAATAGCATACCGCAACTTAAAATTCTCAATTTCTCTCGCTTGCAATCTGTCTTTTGGGGTTTCAAAAAAAGGAGTATTCAATAACAATACAAAACTCAAAATACCAAACAATGCTGACGACAACAAAAACAAAGCCAAATAACCAAATTTGGTCGCTTTTTTAGTTTTTATTTTCCGATATGCTAGATTTTCAGAATCGTAATAATATTTTACCTTCGCCATTTCCTAAAATATGCTATTTTTGCACAGTTATATTAGTAAGTCGAACAAATTTAAGAAATGTTTCATTGCAAACTATTTTTTTAGAGCGAAACATTTGGCTTTTTTATAAATCATATTCCTGCTGTACGTTATAGTCACGCAAAAAAGCGTGAGCTACCACTGCCATCAGGGCTAAAAAACAATGTGTTTTGAATCTTTATTAAGTTTTAAAACACCAAAACAAATCAAAATTACTGAATCAACAAAAATCATGACATCACAAGATATCAGAAAACAGTTTCTAGATTTTTTTCAAAGCAAAGAACATTTAATCGTTCCCTCAGCACCAATAGTGCTCAAAGATGATCCAACATTAATGTTCAATAATTCTGGAATGGCACAATTCAAAGAATACTTTTTAGGAAACCGAACTCCAAAAAGCAAACGAATCGCCGATACCCAAAAATGTCTGCGTGTTTCGGGTAAGCACAATGATCTAGAAGATGTAGGTTTTGATACTTACCACCATACCATGTTCGAAATGCTTGGAAACTGGTCATTTGGAGATTACTTCAAAAAAGAAGCCATCAATTGGGCATGGCAATTATTGACAGAAGTTTACAAAATACCTAAAGAAAATTTATACGTTTCTGTTTTCGAAGGATCAAAAGAAGACAATGTACCATTCGACCAAGAAGCTTGGGATATCTGGAAAGGATTAATAGATGAAGACAGAATAATACTAGGAAACAAAAAAGACAATTTCTGGGAAATGGGAGATCAAGGTCCGTGTGGTCCATGTTCCGAAATTCATGTTGATTTGCGCACAAATGAAGAAAAAGCATTGGTTTCTGGAAAAAGTTTGGTCAATAACGATCATCCACAAGTGGTAGAAATCTGGAATAATGTTTTTATGGAATTCAACCGTAAAGCCGATGGTTCTCTAGAAAAATTACCTGCGCAACACGTTGATACCGGAATGGGATTTGAGCGTTTGTGTATGGCATTGCAAGGAAAAACTTCCAATTATGATACTGATGTTTTTACGCCACTTATAGAAAAAGTAGAGCAAATTACAGGATTAAAATATACAACCAACAACCAACAACCAACAACCAACAACCAAGAAAAAACAAACATTGCTATTCGAGTAGTTGTAGATCACGTTAGAGCAGTGGCTTTTGCTATTGCAGACGGACAATTACCATCAAACACAGGTGCTGGTTATGTAATTCGTAGAATTTTGCGTCGTGCTATTCGTTACGGATTTACATTTCTTGATACCAAAGAACCATTTATCAATAAATTGGTTGAAGTATTAGCCAATCAAATGGGAGAATTTTTTCCTGAAATAAAATCACAACAACAATTGGTTACTAATGTAATTCGTGAAGAAGAAGCTTCTTTCTTGAGAACATTAGATCAAGGATTGCAATTGTTAGATAAAGTAATTTCTGAAACTAAAGGAAAAGAAGTTTCTGGGGCAAAAGCATTCGAATTGTATGACACTTTTGGTTTTCCTAAAGATTTGACAGCTCTAATTCTCAAAGAAAAGGGAATGTCTTTTAACGAAGCAGAATTTGATGTTGCTATGCAAGAACAAAAAATTCGTTCTCGAGCAGCATCAGAAGTTTCAACCGAAGATTGGTCAGTTTTAATTCCAGGAAATGTAGAAAAATTTGTTGGTTACGACCAAACTGAAAATGATGTAAGAATTACTAGAATCCGTAAAGTAGATTCAAAAAAAGATGGAATTTTATATCAAATTGTTTTAGATAGCACACCATTTTATCCAGAAGGCGGAGGACAAGTTGGAGATAAAGGTTGCCTCATCCCAACCTTCTCCACCAAAGGAGAAGGAGTGATTGAAATCATTGATACCAAAAAGGAAAATAATTTGATTATTCACTATGCTAAAAATTTGCCAGACGATTTGAATGCTAATTTTGTGGCAAAAGTCAATACCGATTTGAGAAATGCAACATCAAAAAACCACTCTGCAACACACTTAATGCATTTGGCATTACGAACGATTTTAGGTACTCATGTAGAACAAAAAGGTTCGTTGGTAAATCCGAATTATCTTCGTTTTGATTTTTCGCACTTTAGTAAAGTTACTTCCGAAGAATTGCGTCAAGTTGAAGATTTTGTAAATGCTAGAATCGAAGAGCAATTGCCATTAATAGAAAGAAGAAGTATTCCTATTCAACAAGCTTTAGACGAAGGAGCAATTGCTTTATTCGGAGAAAAATATGGCGATAGTGTACGTGCTATAAAATTCGGAAATAGTATGGAACTTTGTGGTGGTATTCACGTAAAAAATACTGCGGATATTTGGCATTTCAAAATTATCTCAGAAGGTGCAGTGGCAGCAGGAATTCGTCGTATCGAAGCAATTACAGGTGATGCAGTTGCAGCATTTTATGATTCGCAGGAGAAAATGTTGAGCGAAATAAATGTATTATTAAAAAATCCTCAAGATACCATAAAAGCAGTGGTTTCTTTGCAAGATGAGAACGCAAAACTCACCAAACAATTAGAAAGTTTGATGAAAGAAAGAGTCAAAAATATGACTTCGGAATTAGTTCCTCAATTACAAGAAATAAACGGAGTTCAGTTTTTATCAAAATTGATTGATGTTGATGCAAATGCGGCAAAAGAATTGGCTTATGAAATTGGCAATACTGCAAAAAACATTTTTTTGGTTTTGGCTACAGCCGAAGAGGGAAAACCAATGTTAACCTGTTATATTTCTAAAGAATTAGTAGCAAGCAACAACCTAAATGCAGGAAATGTAGTTCGCGAATTAGGAAAATATATTCAAGGTGGTGGTGGCGGACAACCATTTTTTGCCACTGCTGGAGGAAAAAATATGGCAGGTATTCCAGAAGCACTTGAGAAAGCAATAGAATATATAAATTAAAAAATTGAAATTAAACAACAGTTAAAAATTGGGTTTAATTTTTATTTTATATTAGAACAAAAATTATTTTCAAATACTGTTTTTTTTACTTTAATTTGCTAACAATGAAATAATAAAAAAAATGAAAAAGATATTATATATAGTAACCATTTCGGTATTGTTTTTTACATCGTGTATTCCTAATCCTGAAGAAGATCCAGATCCAGTAGTAAATGTAAATGATATTTTATTAAAAAAAATTACAGTAACAGACCTAAATGGTGAAGTTTATTCAGTAGAATTTACTTATTCTGGCAAAAAATTAGCACAATCTATAAATTCAAATGGTACTCGTGTAGTATATACATATGAACAAGATCTTTTGGTAAAAGAGGAAACTTTTAATGGCACAACACTAGTTGATAAAGCAACTTATGTATATGATATTAGTAGCAACTTGATTACATATATCGAATTTGATTATGAATCGACAACTGCAGATCGTTGGGTTTATGTTCATAATTCAAACGGAACTATTTCATTTGAAAATTATACAGGTGATTTAGCCGAGCAAACTGAAGCTGTTTCTACAGGTACAATTTCAGCTACGCAATATGTTGAAAATAATATCAATCCTATAACACAACTTCCCGAAGTTATAACAGATGTGTTTACATATGATTCGAAAAATAATCCTTTCAAAAATGTCACAGGATTTAGTAAAATTATTTTTACAGGATCAGATTCTACATCAAATTACTTAAACAATATTCTTACTGTTACTAGTCAAATTGATGATACAACCCCAGTAGTGGCTAACAATAATACTTATGTTTATAATGCCAATAATTTTCCAATATCATCTTCAACTACTACCATAGGAGGTGTTTTAAGCAGTACTCAGAAATATACCTATTACTAATAATTAGTTTATTTTTTAAAATAAATAAAACCCAAACAACTTATTTGTTTGGGTTTGTTTTTTTTATTATTTCAAAAGTCAAAAAAGGATTACTTTCTTTCCCCAATTTGTTGTCTCCACATTGCATAATACAATCCTTTTTCTAATAATAAATCGTCGTGTTTGCCTTGTTCTATAATCTTGCCTTGTTCTAAAACAAAAATTTTATCTGCATGCATAACCGTTGATAATCGATGCGCAATTAAAACTGTGATTCTATTTTGATCTGAAATGTTTCTAATTGTAGCATTAATTTCTTCTTCTGTAATCGAATCTAGTGCCGAAGTAGCTTCATCAAAAATTAATAAATTCGGATTTCTTAATATGGCTCGTGCAATTGATAATCGTTGTTTTTCGCCACCCGAAATTTTAATTCCGCCTTCGCCAATAGTCGAATTTAAACCATCATCTGCACGTTTTAATAAAGTGTCGCAACTTGCTCTATGCAACGCATCAATAATTTCTTTATCGCTTGCATTGGGTTTTACAAACAATAAGTTTTCGCGTATAGTTCCCGAAAATAATTGTGCATCTTGAGTTACAAATCCGAGTTGTTTTCTTAAATCCAACAAATCAATTTCACTCGAATCTATCGAATTATACAACACTTTTCCTTGTGCTGGCGGATACAATCCTACCAATAATTTTACTAAAGTTGTTTTTCCTGAACCCGAAGGACCAACAAAAGCTACGGTTTCGCCTTTTTTGATATTGAAATTAATATTTTCTACAGCACTTTGACTTGCCGTTTTGTGTTTAAAACTTACATTATTAAAATCTAACGATTCGATAATTCCAAATGGTTTTGGATTTTTTGGACGAAATTCTTTTCGAGCTTTTAACAGCAACTCAAAATTTTCCATCGATACTTTGGTTTCATTTTTCACAATAATAAACGAACTCAATTCTTGCAATGGCCCAAAAATAAAAAAGGTAAAAAATACCATTGTAAGCAAATCGCCAACCAAAATTTTTCCGCCAAATAAAAAGTAATACAAGGCAAAAACGACACACGTTCTCAAAAAATGGACGGTTGTTCCTTGAATAAAACTCAAACTTCGTATAAATCGGATTTTTTGCAATTCGAGTTGTAAAATTTTCAATGTATTTAAGTTAAGACGCTTTTCTTCTTGATGCGTTAATCCTAAACTTTTTACTAATTCGATGTTGCGTAAACTTTCAGTTGTAGAACCTGCTAAAGAATTGGTTTGAGTTACAATTTTTCGAGATACTATTTTTATTTTCTTCCCTAAATAGGAACTTAAAACAGCAATAATTGGAGCCGAAATTAAAAAGATTAATGAAATTCTATAATCTATTCTGGAGATATAAATAATCACAAAAATAAATCCAACTACAGTTTGAAAAACAAGTGAAATCGAAAGTGTAATTAATTTTTCTGAGTCAGAACGTACTTTAGTTAATTTGCTCAAGGTTTCCCCACTTCGTTGATCTTCAAAATCTTCAAAAGGTAAGTCGAGCGATTTTTTAATTCCGTCTGTATACATCTCGGCACCAGTTCGCTGAATTACAATATTGGTAAAATAATCTTGAAAGTTTTTAGAAATTCTTGAAATCATTGCTGCTCCAAGAGATAATCCGAGCCAAAATCCAACCGATTTTATGAAGCCAATTTCATTTCCTTTATATTTTGAAATTCCAACACCACAATCCTGCATTAATTTTCCGGTAATTACAGAATCGGATAAACTAAAACAAATGTTTATAGCCGCCATCAACAAGGCTAAAAGCAATAAAAGTTTATGTTTTTTTATGTATGAAAAAAGTAAATTCATTTTGTTTATTTTAGAATTGCAAAAGTAACGATAATAGCGTTTAATAAAGTTGAACTAAATTATTAATTGTTATAAATATAAATTCTTATTTTTGAGAAATAAATTTATTTTATGCAATTCAGAACACAAATTCCAATATCAAAATCAGAAAATCCAATAGATTACTCGTCTAAAATACTGCTTTTAGGCTCTTGTTTTGCTGAAAATATGTCGGATAAATTTCAATATTTTAAATTTCAAAATACGGTAAATCCTTTTGGAATTATTTTTAATCCAGTTTCGATTGAAAAACTAATACAAAGAGTTGTAAATAAAATAGAGTTTACTGAAAAAGATATTTTTTTTCACAACGAAAGATGGCATTGTTTCGAGGTTCATTCTGAATTATCAAATGCTAATAAGGAAGAGTTTTTATTTAATTTGAATCAAATAATTCAACAATCATATAATCAGTTAATAGAATCAACTCACATTATTATTACGTACGGAACAAGTTGGGTTTATAGAAATATAGCTTCCAAAGAAATTGTTGCCAATTGTCATAAAGTGCCACAAAATCAATTTGACAAAGAAATAGTATCGGTTGAAATCATTGAGAAATCTATCCAAAATACTATTCAATTAATACAAAAAGTTAATCCAAATTGTAATTTTATTTTTACTATTTCGCCTGTTCGCCATATAAAAGATGGCTTTGTAGAAAATCAATTAGGTAAATCTCATTTAATTACGGCTTTGCATTCTGCAATTCACAATTCACAATTCATAATTCATAATTATTTTCCGTCCTATGAAATTATGATGGATGAACTTCGTGATTATCGTTTTTATGCCGAAGATATGTTACATCCAAGTCAATCGGCAATTGATTACATTTGGATAAAATTCTTCGAAAATTATGTTTCTGAATCTGAATTTGCAACAATGAATCAAGTTTGCGAAATTCAAAGAGCATTGAAACATCGTCCATTTAACACTGAATCAGAAAGTCATTTGAAATTTTTGGACAATTTGAATCAAAAAATTGAGAAATTAAAAGTAAAAAACAACAATTTTATTTTCTAAAAATAAGGTATTTTACTTATTTACTTTCATCATAATTTAACTTGATATTTGTTAAAATTTTAGATTATGATTTACTTTATTTATTTTTTGGTTTTAATTATTTTGGTTTTAATTATTTATAGGTTGCAAAAAAATAAAAAAAACGATTTGGAAGCCATTACTAAATTAGAAACCGATATTAAGTCCTCACTTAGTATAAATAAAATTCAGCAAGAAAGAGTACAAATTTCGTCAGAAATGAATCAAAAATTGCAAGATGCTAGAATGATTATTGATAAAAAAATGATAGATTTACAAATCGATTTGATTGAAAAAGTTATTGATAAGTAGTAAATTAATTTTAATATAAAAAAGTATGAAGTTGTTTTTTTTAAATATTTTATTGCTTTTCAGTATAACAATATCTGCTCAAAATGCGCAAGATATTATAGATAATCTCAAAGCTGAATTAAAAACAAATCCAGATGAAAAAAAAGCAACTATTTATGCTGATATTGCTTGGTATTATGCAACAATCTCTATTGATTCGGCGTTAGTTTATAGTAAAAAAGCAATTAGTGGAATTAATTATATGAACGATAATGCTGCTATTGCTCAAATTTATAGTGATGTTGCATCAGTATATATGAGAAAAAGCGATTTTTTTATAAGTGAGAATTATTATAATCAAGCATATGATATTAGAAAAAAACTTGGAGATACAAAAGGTATTGCGAAGATAAATCTAAATTTAGGTAGTGTTTATATGAATTCCAAAAAATATAAGGCTTCTGTAAAATCATATCTAAATGCTTTAAGTTATTTTGAAAATATTAATGACGAACAAAACATTAATGTGATAAAAAGCAATTTAGGGTTACTGAATGTCTATCTCAAAAACTATCCAAAAGCAATTGAAAATCTAAATCAAGCAATTTTATTTGCTGAAAAAACTAATTCAAAGGAGCGATTGTGTGAATATTATGTAAATTTAGGAAAGGCTTATTATGAAACAGATGATTTAAAAAAAGCAGAAATGTTTTTTAACAAGAGTATTGAAAATTGTAAAAAATCAAAAAACAATACTGTTTTAGGTTTGGATTACCAGTATTTAAGTGACTTAAAAATCAAGCAGAGAAAAATTAATGAAGTAGAAAAAAATTTAGAATTATCAAGGAAATTTAACGATTCATTAAATGTGGAATTAGATAAAGCGAATCTTAATATTACAGTAGCAAAATCATATATATTTAAGAATGAGTTTTTAAAAGCAAAGAAAATTTTACTAAATATCAAAAATAAATTTGAAAAAACTCATTCTGAAATAGACTTACTAAATACATATAAACTATTAATTCCTGTTTACAATAATTTAAAAGTATCAGATAGTGTTACCTTCTATTTTGATAAATTTTTAGAAATTAAGGATAAAATTGCAAAATTAAATGTTGAAAAACAAACTATTGAACTCGAAACCAAATACCAAACAGAAAAAAAAGAAAAACTATTAATACAAAAAGAAGCAGAAGCCAAAGAAAAAAATACAACCATCACAATTCTTTCCCTTTTAGCAGTTATAGTAGGATTGATAGGATTCTTCATTTATCGTTCGCAAAAACAAAAAGCCAATCAAAAAGCAAAAGAAGTTGTATTAGAAAAAGCCATTTCAGAAATAGAAAATCAAAACAAATTGCAAAAACAGCGTTTAGATATTTCAAGAGATTTGCACGATAATATTGGTGCACAACTTACTTTTATAACTTCATCTGTAGAAAATATTAAACAAGGTTTTGAATTAAAAGATGAAAAGCTAAATTCTAAATTATCCAATATCAGTAGTTTTACAAAAGAAACTATTACTGAACTCCGTGATACTATTTGGGCAATGAATCATAATCAAATTTCATTTGATGATTTAAAAATGCGTATCATTAATTTTATTGATAAAGCCAAAGAAGCTGATAGTAAAATTGATTTTAAAACTACTATTGATGAAAACATTTTAAATCATCAATTAACTTCTGTTGAAGGAATGAATATTTTTAGAACCATTCAGGAAGCTACGAATAACAGTTTAAAATATGCCAAAGCAAGTCAGATTAATGTAATAATTCAAAAAAAGCAATCAAGTATTGTTATAGAAATTGTCGATAATGGTAAAGGTTTTAATATTGAAACTACCGAAAAAGGAAATGGATTAGTAAATATGAAAAAAAGAATTTCAGAAATAAATGGAAATTTTTCAATTCTATCAACAGAAAATAATGGAACTAAAATTTTGATTGATTTACCTGTAAAAACTAATTAAAATGAGTCATAAAATTAAAGTTGCTTTGGTAGATGACAATGTTTTTTTGCAAAAAGCAATTGCAGAAAAATTATCTTTTTATGATGATATAGAAATAAAATTTAAAGCTAATGATGGTAATGATTTACTTGAAAGACTTGAAAAAAATCGCAATATTAATTTGATTTTAATGGATATTGAAATGCCTTTTTTAAATGGTATTGAAGCTACAAAAGTGGTGAAATCTAAATATCCACAAATAAAAATCATTATGTTGACCATTTTTGACAATGATGAAAACATTTTTAATGCAATACAAGCTGGAGCAGATGGTTATTTTTTAAAAGATGTTTCGTCAAAAGAATTGTATTCGGGAATAATAGAAACCCTAAATGGTGGAGCAGTAATGACGCCATCAATAGCAATGAAAACCTTAAAATTATTACGAAATCCTACTCTTGTCGAAACAGATATTACAGAAGATTTTAAACTAACAGTTCGAGAAATCGAAGTCTTAGAACAATTAAGCAAAGGAATTAAACAAAACGGTATTGCAGAAAATTTGTTTTTATCTCCAAAAACAGTTGGCAAACACGTTGAGAATATTTACATAAAACTTCAAGTTCACAGTAAGTTAGAAGCTGTTCAGAAAGCAAAGGACAATAAGTTGATATAATATAAATAAGGAGTTTGCCTTATTTTTTTGCAATATTAAATGGTACATTTTTGTAAAATAATAATAACTTAAATTTTACAAAAAAATGAAAAAATTAAAAAACACATTAAAAGTTGTTTTACTTGCATTATCATTATTAACTATTTCTTGTAGCAAAGACAATGATTCAAGTTCACAAACACCACAATCTGGGAATTACATTAACGCTAAAATTAATGGCGTACAATCTAACTCATTAACTGTAACACCACTCAAAATTGGAGCAGGTGTTGATAGAGTTATCCTTTTAAACGGTCCAATAGGAACAGCTGGTAATACATTATCAGTAACTTTAATGGGGAATATTACAACTGGCACATTTACACTAAACAATACTTCAAATATCACTTTCGGTCATTCCGATGCCACCACTCAAATGGCTTATACAACAGACTGTTCAAGCGCATCTGGTAGTGTAACAATTACATCAATAACAGCAAATAAAGTGGTAGGAACTTTTAATTTTATTGGTAAAGATGATAATAATTGTACTTCATCAGTTACAGTTACTGAAGGTAGTTTTTCTTCTACTTTTTAGTAGAGTATTAAATTATATATACAAAAATAAGGCAAATGCCTTATTTTTTTGCTTTATACTATTTCGCAGTTTTGATAATAATTAAAAATCAAAATTATGAAAACAAAAATTACTCTTTTATTATTGCTTTTAACGAATATATTTTTCGGGCAAGCACTTGATACCTCTTTCAACATTTCAGGTTATAATTCAGTTTCTCTTGCCAATTTTGCAGAATTTTCAAAAGGAATGCATCAGCAGTCAAATGGGAAATATATTGTTACTTCTAATGCTGGTCAAGGCTCTATAAACTACGATTATTATGCCTCCAGATTCAATTCAGACGGAACACTTGACACTAGTTTTGGAACAAATGGCACAACAATGGTTAATTTTGGAACAACTTATGACGAGTTTCAGAGTAGTGTTCTTCAAGTTGATGATAAAATTATTTTAGTAGGAAGTGCAAAAATTGGCAATGATATTGGTTTTGCAATTTGTCGTTTGACAACTGATGGACAACTAGATAATTCTTTTAACTCTAATGGAAAAGTCTTTTTACCATTACAATCTAATTCTTACGCATACAAGGTTAAAATAGATTCAAATAATAAAATTGTAATTACTGGACAAACATTTGATGGAACTAACAATATAGCAGTATTAGTCCGATTAAATCCAGATGGAAGCAATGATGCAACTTTTGGAACCAACGGAATTGTTTATGCAAGTAATGTTTCAGGTGAATTTAGAAGTTTCGAATTTGATGCAAAAAATGCTATTATTGTACCTTTTGGAACTGCATCTAGTTTTGCAACAAATCCACCAACTCCTCAAAAAGTCTGGGTTCGAAAATATACAAATACAGGTTTAATTGATACTTCATTTGGAATAAATGGAAACTATCAATTTAACTTTGTTGAAGGACAAAGTCCAGTAAACACTGCAATATATAAACAATCAAATGGTAAATTAATTATTTTGGGCACTGATGTAGTAAATTATAATCCATACACACCTCGCATTTACTTGACTCGATTAAATGAAAACGGAACTTTAGATACTTCATTTAATA
>JAYTVI010000196.1:0-12614 GCA_043744095.1 Flavobacterium sp. | reverse complement strand
ATGAATTTTTCAATTCATTAGGATTAAAAGGTAGTGATATTATTTTAGCAATTAATGATAATAAATACAATTTAGACAATATTTACGATATGATAATGAGCACTCAAACTTGGAAAGAAGATGATGCAATTGCTGTGAAAATAAACCGAAATGGAAAAGAATTGACAATAACCGGAAAAATAAAATTACCATACGAAGATGCAACAAGTTATGAAGCTACTGATGTAAGTAAAAACAAACTTAAAGAAGCTTGGTTAAAAAAATAAACAAAATTAAATATTTTATAATCCCCGATTTGTTATTCGAATTGGGGATTTTTTTATTTATTTGCCAAAATTAATCAAAATGAAAAACACTATACTTTTTGTTCTTACATCATTCCTTTTTGTTGCCTGTAATAAAAACGAAAATAAAGGAAATTTGCTTATTACTGGTAATGTAAAAGGATTAAAAAAAGGAACACTTTATATTCAAAAAATTGTAGATACTTCTCTAGTGGCTATTGATACAATTGTAATTAATGGTGATTCTCATTTCAAAAGCGATTTAGAAATTCAATCCCCAGAAATGTATTATTTGTTTTTAGATCGTGGAGTGTCGAATTCTCTAGACAATAACTTACCCTTTTTTGCTGAAGCAGGAACAATTAATATTGAAACTAGTTTAGACTATTTTCTATCAGATGCAAAAATTTCTGGATCAAAAAATCATGAAAAATATGAAGATTTCAAAAAAACAATGTCTCGTTTCAATGATACAAATTTAACTTTGACTGAAGAAAAATTTAATGCCTATAGAAACAAAAACACCATATTACAAGATAGTATTGATAAAAAACTAGATAATAATTTAAAGAGAAGGTATTTTAGTGTAACTAATTTTGCATTGAACAATTCCAATTTAGAAATTGCTCCCTTTTTGGCATTGACTGAAATTGCAGATATAAATTTAAAATATCTTGATACTATTCAAAAAATGATGTCTCCAAAAGTTGCTAAATCATTGTATGGCAAAAAATTAAAAAAATACATTAATAACAGAAAAAAATCTGAAAAACAATAAATACAGTTTTTTAATTTATTAATAATCCATTCTTATATCAGGATGGATTTTTTTTATGAACTAATACCATTTTCATTTCACATAATACAAAAAAAACCTTTCATTACTGAAAGGTTTTTAAATTAATTAAGAGCCGGCGGAGGGACTCGAACCCACGACCTGCTGATTACAAATCAGCTGCTCTAGCCAACTGAGCTACGCTGGCAGACTCTTCACGAGTGCAAATATAATCTTGAATTTGAATATTCCAAAATATTTGAACACTTTTTTATTGCAATTTTAAATTACAAATTATTGATTTTAGCAACCAACTGATTTGCAGCTTGTTCTAATTCAACATTTATTTGCTTGAAATGTGCTTTTTTATTTTCAACTTTTTTAGCATTTACTTTTGTAATTAAAGTATCGAAAGTTGCGATTGCCTCGTCAATTAGTGCATTAGAAGTCTCTGTAGGTTTTCCTGTAGTTGACATTTCAAATAAGTAAACTGCTTCTATAATATCACCTAAAACGTAGTTTATGTCTTTTTTTAAATTCTTAACGTTTGCCATTGTATTCTTGATTTTAATTTTTTATTCGGGTGCAAAAGTACACTAAATCTTTCTATTAAAAACTATTTAATATAAATTTCTAATAGAGAAGCATTTCCAATCAAATTAAATTTTCTGATTCTTGCAGGAATTAAAACGGTATCCCCTTTTTTATAAGAATAAATTGCACTATCAATTTCAATATTAAAATTTCCCTCTGTACACATAAAAACGGTAAATGTTTCTCCATATTTATTGATAATCATTTTATCATTTAAAGGAATAAAATTTGTTGTAAAATATTGACAATCTACAATTTCATTTGAATTGTTATCGTTTTTAGAATATTTTTTCTGAGCATTTACTTTTTTATAGTTTATGGCGTCCAAAGCTTGGTCTATGTGCAATTCTCTTGTATTTCCGTTTGCATCAACTCTGTCAAAATCATAAATTCTATAAGTAATATCAGATGTTTGCTGTATTTCTGCAACAAGCAATCCTGCTCCAATAGCATGAACTGTTCCGGTTTCTAAAAAAAAGACATCACCTTTTTCTGCTTTTTTGGTATCTAAAATATTCAAAAGGGTTTTATTCTTTAAATTTTTTAAATAATCTTCTTTTGAAGAATCTTCATTAAATCCTACAATTAATTTAGCATCATCATTAGCTTGCATCACATACCACATTTCTGTTTTTCCAAAAGAATTATGTCGTTTTTTTGCTAAAGCATCATTTGGATGAACTTGTATAGATAAGTCTTCTCTTGCATCAAGGTATTTGAACAATAGTGGAAATTGTTTCCCGAATTGTTGATAAACTTCTGTGCCTAAAATTTCATTTGGATATTGATTGATGATTTCTGTTAAAGATTTTCCTTTAAAATCACCATTTGCAACAACACTTACATCACCTTCTACTGTTGATAATTCCCAACTTTCTCCTGTATTGTTAGACGTTATTGGCTTGTTTAGAATAGTTTCTAATTTTATTCCTCCCCAAATTCTTTCTTTTAAAATTGGGTTAAATTGTAATGGGTATAGTTTCATTTTGTTTTTGTTTAGGGTGCAAATATTCAAAAATGAAATTTTTATATTTCTAATTTTCTATAAATTACTTATTTTTTAAGTTACAATGCAAAAAAGGTACGATGAATTGTAATTATTTCATTTTTCTTATTATTTCAATAGCTTTCGGTATATGACTTGTTGCGAGCATACTATCAAATATAAGAATTATTTTTCCGGTTTTATCAACTACATAAGTTACTCTTCCTGGAAGTAACCCAAAAAGATTTGACGGTACTCCAAAAAGTGTTCTTATTTTTTTATTAGAATCTGATAAAAGTATAAATGGGAGTTTGTATTTTGAACCGAAATTACTATGTGATGCTACACTATCACTACTGATACCTATAACTTCAGCACCTAAATCTTTAAAATCTTCATATCGATCACGAAAACTACACGCTTGCGCTGTGCATCCTGGAGTATTGTCTTTAGGATAAAAATAGACAACTACAGGTTGCTTACCTATATAATCTTTGCTGTTAAATTTATTATTGCTGGCATCTATTGCTATAAAATCTGGTACATAATCTCCTATTTTTAATGCCATTTTTAGTTTCCTTTATAAGTTACAAAGTTACGTGGTGTTTCATAAAGTACAATTTCTAGATTATATTTGGGTTGGATTCTATTTCTTATTTTATTCCAAATTACAACTACAATATTCTCTGCAGTTGGGTTTAAATTAAGAAATTCAGGAACATCTAGATTTAAATTTTTATGATCAAATTGATCCTCTATTTCTTCTTTTATAATATCTGCCAATACTTTTACATCCAAAACAAAGCCAGTCTCTTCATCAATTTCTCCTGAAACACTAGCTATCATTTCATAATTATGTCCGTGATAATTTGGATTATTACATTTACCAAAAACTGCATTATTTTTTTCCATAGACCAATCTTTACGAAATAATCTATGCGCAGCGTTAAAGTGAGCTTTTCTAGAAATAGTTACTTTCATTTTGGTTTTTTACTAGTTATTTAAATTTTGTGATCTTCTAGGTAATGATAAAATTTATCGAAAATAATTTTGAACCATATTGTATAAATGTCCGGATTTTTAATCATATCGGTTTTTACATCTTCAATTTTCATCCATTTCCAAGCTTCAACTTCATCAGCATTTATTTTTGGAGCATCATTAAAATAACCAATCATAACATGATCTAACTCATGTTCTGTCAACCCATTATCAAAAGGTGCTTTGTATATAAAATGGAATAGCTCTTTTAGTTCAACTTCAAAACCCATTTCTTCATACAATCGTCTTTTGCCAGCTTGAATATTTGTTTCTCCTTTGCGTTGATGACTACAACAAGTGTTCGTCCATAGCATTGGTGAATGGTATTTTTGATGTGCTCGTTGTTGTAACATGATTTCGTTTTTACTATTCAAAACAAAAATCGAAAAAGCACGATGCAAAACTGCTTTTTTGTGTGCTTCAAGTTTATTCATCAAGCCTATTGGCTTATCTTGTTCGTTTACTAAAATTACTTGCTCTTCTTTCATAAAGTCTATATACTTGTCAAAAATACAAAAAAACAATAGGATTTTTTGTCAATTTTAAATTTGTGAAAAGTTTAACTTGTGTTTGATAGCCTGTTATTGACATAAATTCTAATTTTGAATGATTATAAATAATTTGTTAATTTTACTATAAATTAATTTTATTTGCAATCTAGTTGACAATTCTCAACGTATATGTTGCTGTAAATTTGTATTAAATTAATCAAATAATATTATGCGAAAATCTAGATTCATTTTTTACTTATTAATTGTGTTCCCACTATTTATAATAAATGCATGCGGACAAAACAATCCTAAAAATAATTCTGATCAAAAAAAATTAGCTATGGAAAACGTCATTTCTAAACCCGAGAATCCTTATTATTCTAATACCGATACAACTATACTAAATGTAACTGATGCCGAATGGGGAAAAATTTTACCTGCTGATTTATTTCAAGTAGCTAGACATGCTGATACAGAAAGAGCCTTTACAGGAAAAATGTGGAATTCTGAAACCAAAGGAACTTATTATTGTGCTACTTGTGGCAACAAGCTTTTTAAATCTGATCAAAAATTTGTTAGTAGTTGCGGTTGGCCAAGTTTTTTTGAACAAGAAAATAAAAAAAGTATTGTTTTCAAAGATGATAATTCATACGGAATGAAACGTATAGAAGCTCTTTGTGGAAGATGTAACAGCCATTTGGGACATTTATTTGATGATGGTCCAGTACCAACCGGAAAAAGATATTGTATGAATGCTGTTTCATTAGATTTTGTTCCTGAACAAACAGTTTTAAATTCTGCACAAAATTTAGACCCGAGCTTTAACGAACAGGCGATGCAAACAATTGTACTTGGTGGTGGTTGTTATTGGTGTGTTGAAGCTGTCTATGAAAATTTGGATGGTGTAAAATCAGTAGTTTCTGGATTTGCAGGCGGAAAAGTAGAAAACCCATCTTATAAAGAAGTTTGTACAGGAAATACTGGAGCTGCAGAAGTTGTAGAGATTACTTATGACAAATCAGTAACAAACTTAGACGAAATTTTTAAAGTTTTTTTTACTGTACATGACCCAACTACTCTAAATAGACAAGGTGCTGATGAAGGTACGCAATATCGTTCTGTGATTTTTTATAAAAACGACGAACAAAAAAAAGCAGCTCAAAGTATTATTGATGAATTAAATACTTCAAACGTATATTCAAATAAAATTGTTACTACTTTGGAACCTTTTACTAAATTTTATAAAGCCGAAGATTATCATCAGAATTATTATCAAAATAATAAAAATCAACCTTATTGTCAAATGGTTATTCAACCAAAAATAGAAAAGTTTGAAAAAATTTTTAAAGACAGATTAAAAAAGAAATAATTGATAATTCCTGAACCGCTTACATAAATGAGCGGTTTTTTATTGCAAAACTTCAGCAATTTTTAAAGCACATTTTTCGCCATCTATAGCTGCCGATATAATTCCGCCTGCATAACCTGCACCTTCGCCACAAGGATACAAACCTTTTATTTGAAGATGTTCTAAAGTTTGATTATCTCTAGGGATTCTCACAGGTGATGATGTTCTACTCTCTGGGGCATGAAGAATTGCATCGTTTGTCATATAACCATGCATCGATTTTCCGAATGCTGTAAATCCTTCTCTCATAATTTGAGTTAGAAATCCAGGAAAAACTTGTCCCATTTCTATTGAAGTTGTTCCGGGAACATAAGATGTTTTTGGAATAGATGTTGAAATTTTAGTATTTATAAAATCGACCATTCTTTGAGCAGGTACTTTTTGAGTTTGCTTCGCCTGTTCGCTATAGCTCGAGTGTCCTGCCAAATGCCAAGCTTTTTGTTCTGTAGCTTTTTGAAATTCCATTCCAGCAAGAGCACCAAATTTTGCATATGGTTTAAAATCTTCTAGTTTCAATTCAACTACAATTCCAGAATTGGCTGTACTTTGATCTCTTTTTGATGGCGACCAACCATTTGTAACTACTTCACCAGGACTAGTTGCGCATGGTGCAATTACTCCACCAGGACACATACAAAACGAATACATTCCTCGACCATTAACTTGTTTTACAATTGAATATGGTGCTGGTGGTAAATATTCGCCTCGAAAATCACACGAATATTGAATTTTATCAATTAATTCTTGAGGATGTTCTGCTCTAACTCCAATTGCAAAAGGCTTTGCTTCGATAAAAATCTTTTTTCTATCTAATAATTCAAATATATCACGAGCGGAATGTCCTGTGGCAAGAATCACTTTGTTTGCCAAAATTGTATCACCATTTTGTGTTACAATTCCTTGAATTTCATTACTTTTTATAATGAAATCAGTTACACGAGTTTCAAACAAAACTTGTCCACCACATTCAATAATTTTTTCTCGAATATCTTGAATAATTTGAGGTAATTTATTCGTTCCGATATGTGGATGCGCTTCTACCAAAATATCCGATGTAGCGCCAAAACCTACTAATAATTGCAGGATTCTATCTACATCTCCTCTTTTTTTGGAACGAGTATATAATTTTCCGTCTGAATATGTTCCTGCACCACCTTCTCCAAAACAATAATTTGAATCCTCGTTTACGATATGATCTACATTGATGGCTTTTAGATCTCTACGGCGACCACGAATATCTTTTCCACGCTCAATTATTATTGGTTTTAATCCTAATTCTATTAATTGTAACGCTGCAAAAAGTCCTGCTGGTCCAGCACCTATTATAAGTATTTCTTGTGATTTGGATACATTTTTATAATCTGGAAGAGTAATTTTTGTTTCTAAAAAAGTTTCTTCTTTAAAAAAAACTAAAGCTTTTATATTAAATTTGATAGCTTTTTGTCTAGCATCAATAGAACGTTTTTGGACAATAACTTTTTGAATTTCATTTATAGAAACATGAAATAACTTCGCAACATATTCATTGAGCAAAATTTCATTTGCAGCAATTTCTGGAGTAACTTGAATTTGAAGTTCACGAGGCATTTTGTATTTTTTAGCAAACTTAAACTACTATTTTCAATTAAAGAAATAAAAAAAGGTTTAGCATAAACTAAACCTGTTTTTAAAATGAATAATGTTGTATTTTATTTTTTAATAAACTTATAATTTAATACATTATTATTTACTACAATTTTTACTAGATAAATACCAGTTTTCAAATCAGTAACTGTAATTGATTGTGAAGAAGAAGTAGGTTTTACTTCTTTTACTAATAAACCGTTCACTGCATATATGGCTATAAATTCAATTTTTGCTTGACTTTGATTTTTAATATTTAATACATCAAAAGCAGGATTTGGATACATTACAATAGTGTTACTCAATTGATTTGTAGCAACTCCAAGTGCAACACCCATTTCTAGATAATCAGCAATAGTATTATTATTGGTATCGTCATTTGCTGGATTTCCGTCACCATCATAATCTTCTACAAAAGTTAAAACACCATCACCATCATCATCATTGTCTAAATAATTTGGAATTGTATCATTATCGGTATCCAAAAGTGAATTTGAATTTCTTCCAAACACATATTCAAGATTGGTTAAAATTAAATCACCATCGTCGTCATTGTCTAAATAATTTGGTACTCCATCTTCATCAGTATCATCATTGGCAAGATTTCCGTCGTTATTGATGTCTTCTAAAGCGGTTTCAACAGTATCATTATCTGCATCAATACTACAATCAATAACATTTAAGATAACTGATTTTATTTGACCTCCACCAACTGCATAAATCGTTTGTGGATTTGTAGTATTTGTATAATTTGTTGGCAAAGCATTGATTTGATTTTGAGCATCTATCATTGACGAATAAAAAATTGAACCCGAAGGAACTGCTACAACATCTAAATTAAAACTTACAAATCCGTCTGTATTATCATCACAGATTGCATACGGATAATTCACATTATATCCAGAACGAGAAAAACGCCATCCTTCGTGAAATGCTGTCCAAATACCAGTATTTCTATCTGTTGGGGTGATGGCTAAATCTCCGTTTAAATTGGTAATTCCTGTAACAGTTCTACCACTATTCCAGTTTGAACACACTTGCTTATCTATTAATTGAACCTCAATAATGTTTGAAGTTTCTCTAAGAATTATCTGAAAACTACTATGACTATCTGTACAAGCAAATAATGAGTTATTTAAATAATTAACAATGAATTTTCTGTAAGGTGCGGTTCCATAAACTCCATATGAAATTGTTCCTTGTGCATTGCTATTATTCAAATCATGATAGGCTCCAAAAATGGCATTTTTTACAGGAAAATTTACATTCGGTATTGTTTGAGAAAAGGCAAAAGGTGAACTTGAATTTGCAGATGTTGTTCTAAAATCAATATACCCATTTGTGCTTACAACAATTTGGTCATAAGTAATACCATAAAAATCAAACCCAAAAGGCAAGGAAATTAATGGAGAATTCATGTCATCAATTGTACTTAAAGGTGCTAATGATCCTGAATATTGTTGAAAAGGAATTGAAGTTACTGTATAATTACTTTGAGAATTTACAATATATGAAGTCATTAAAACAATTAAAAAAAAGTATTTTTTTATCATAATAAAATATTAATAAGTTAGTTTTGTTTTAACAAATATAAATATTATTTTTTATCTAAATTATTGATTTTAAAAAAGTTCAATTTATTTATAAAATTTGATCAATCAAAATGTCAAGAAAAATTAAACTTATATGGGATTTTCGTGGATATGCTTCGACAAAAACCGCCGAACATCACGAAATTCATTTGAAAGAATTTATTAAATCTGAAAAAATTTCTTTGAATAGTACTGGTTTTGAAGTCTTAAACGAAATGCATGCTATTGCATTTATGATTGTTCTAGAAGAAAACATGATTATGGTTCGTGATGCTTTGAGACCACATCGTGGAGAAGTTTTTTCTGATATTAATTTAAATAAAAACGGATAATTAGAAATTCTTAATTATCCGTTTTTTATTTTAATTTGCCACTTCGCTTATAAATTTTATTCTCATAAATCGTAATTCATTAATGTCGTATTCGCCATCAAATTCTTTAAGTGCATCTTCGATATTATCTGATTCTGATTCCATAAAATATTCATGAATTTCTTCTTGTTGGTCATCATCAAGCATTTCATCAATCCAGTATTTTATATTGAGTTTGGTTCCAGAATAAACAATTTGTTCCATTTCTTTTAATAAAGCATCCATATTCATTCCTTTTGCTTTAGAAATGTCTTCTAAAGAAAGTTTTCTATCGATATTTTGAATAATATATAATTTGTTGACCGAATTTGCTCCAGTAGATTTTACAACCAAATCATCTGGACGAATAATATCATTTTCTTCTACATATCTATTGATTAACGCAATGAATTCTGCACCATATTTTTTGGCTTTTCCTTCTCCAACACCATGAATATTAATTAATTCATCCATAGAAATTGGATATTTTAATGCCATATCTTCTAATGATGGGTCTTGAAAAACAACAAAAGGCGGTACACTTAATTTCTTAGAAACTTTTTTACGTAAATCTCTAAGCATACTCATTAAAGCTTCATCTGCAGTACCTGAAGATTTAGCAGCAGTAACAATTGCTTCATCTTCGGTTTCATTATATTCATGATCTTCGGACATCATAAATGAAGATGGATTTTTTATAAAATCTAGTCCTTTATCCGAAACTTTTAATATTCCGTAGGTTTCTATATCTTTTGTCAATAAACCATCAACTAAAACTTGACGAATTAAAGCCATCCAATAGCGTTCTTCAAAATCAGAACCTTTACCAAAAAAGGGTTGAGTGTCTGTTCTGTATGCCTTAATCATTGCATTTACACGACCAATTAAAGTATAAATTACCTCTTTTGACTTGTATAAATATTTAGTATCTCTAACTGTTTCTAACAATTTTACAACTTGTTTTTGTGCTTCTACTTTTGTTTTTGGATTACGAACATTATCATCCATATCTGCACCATCACCTGTCTCACTATCAAATTCTTCACCAAAATAATGCAATAAAAATTTTCTTCTTGATATAGAAGTTTCTGCATAAGCAACAACTTCTTGTAACAATGCAAAACCTATTTCTTGTTCTGCTACTGGTTTTCCAGACATAAATTTCTCTAATTTTTCTACATCTTTGTACGAATAATAGGCTAAGCAATGACCTTCTCCTCCATCTCTTCCTGCTCTTCCTGTTTCTTGATAATAACTTTCTAGTGATTTTGGAATGTCATGGTGTATCACAAAACGTACATCTGGTTTGTCTATACCCATTCCAAAAGCTATTGTAGCTACTACAACATCAACGTCTTCCATCAAAAACATATCTTGATGTCTTGCTCTGGTTTTTGCATCTAGTCCTGCGTGATAGGGCACAGCACTTATACCGTTAACTTGCAATACCTCTGCAATTGCTTCAACTTTTTTACGACTTAAGCAATATATAATTCCAGATTTTCCTTTGTGTTGTTTAATAAAACGAATAATATCTGACTCAATATTTTTTGTTTTTGTTCTAACCTCATAATATAAATTTGGTCTATTAAAGGATGCTTTAAAGGTTGTTGCATCAGACATATCTAAATTTTTCAATATATCTTCTTGAACTTTTGGTGTTGCAGTTGCAGTCAATCCTATAACTGGTACATCGCCAAGTTGCTTTATGATATTTTTTAAATTTCTATATTCAGGTCTAAAATCGTGTCCCCATTCTGATATACAATGTGCTTCATCAATAGCTACAAAAGATATGGGAACTGTTTGCAAAAAAGTAACATATTCTTCTTTGGTTAAAGATTCTGGCGCAACATATAATAATTTTGTAAGTCCAGATGTTATGTCTTTTTTTACTTGCGCAATTTCAGTTTTATTAAGTGAAGAATTTAATACGTGAGCAACTCCATCTTGAGAAGAAACACTCCTTATAGCATCAACTTGATTTTTCATCAAAGCAATCAAAGGTGAGACAACAATTGCTGTTCCCTTCTGAACAAGTGAAGGCAATTGATAACATAACGATTTGCCACCACCTGTTGGCATAATCACGAATGTGTTTTGCTTTGCTAATATGCTTTTTATAACAAGTTCTTGTAAACCTTTAAATTGGTTGAAACCAAAATACTTTTTTAGTTCTTTATGTATGTCAATTTCGTTTGAATTCATTCTTTATTAATGGTATTTTATATAAATTTGCACAACATAAAGATACAACTTTCTTTTAAACTTACAAATTTTATAACATTCAGTTTTGATAAATATAGAAAACATATTGGTAACTGCCAAAAAAACAATACTTTCTGAAAGCGAATCTATCAAAAAACTAGCTGATTTTCTTGATACTAACTTCGCAGAAGCTACTAAAACCATCTATAATTCAAGTGGACGATTAATTATCACTGGAATAGGAAAAAGTGCGATTATTGCTCAAAAAATAGTAGCAACGATGAATTCTACCGGAACTCCATCCCAATTTTTGCATGCTTCCGAAGCGATTCACGGTGATTTAGGAATGGTTCAAAAAGAAGATGTGATAATTTGTATCTCTAAAAGTGGTAATAGTCCAGAAATAAAAGTGCTAGTTCCTATTTTGAAAAATTTCGGAAATACGTTAATTGCAATTACAGGGAATATGACTTCATTTTTAGCAAAAAATTCAGATTTTGTCTTAAACACAACAGTTGATGCTGAATCATGTCCCAACAATTTAGCTCCAACAAATAGCACAACAGCACAATTAGTACTTGGAGATGCCATTGCTATTTGCTTGATGGAAATGAGAAATTTTAATCCAGAAGATTTTGCAAAATATCATCCAGGAGGATCATTAGGTAAAAAATTATTACTGCAAGTAAAAGATATGTTAGAAAATTCTTTGAAACCTATGGTAGATCCTGATACTCCAATCAAAAAAGTAATTTTTGAAATTTCTGAAAAACGTCTTGGTGTGACTGCTGTTGTCGAAAACAATAAAGTAATCGGTATAATTACTGATGGCGATATTAGAAGAATGTTAAACGACAGAGAAACCATCACAAATGTTACTGCAAGAGAAATAATGACAAAAAATCCTAAAATGATTCAATCTATTGATATGGTTGTTGATGCATTCAATATTATGGAAGATTTTGCCATAACACAATTGGTTGTTGTAGATAACGGAGAATATAAAGGTGTTTTGCATTTACATGATATTTTAAAAGAAGGAATCGTATAATGGCTAAGAAAAACCTAAGCGAAATGTCGTTTTTAGACCATCTTGAAGAATTAAGATGGTTGTTAGTTCGAAGTACGATTGCTGTTTTAGTTATGGCAACTATAACTTTCTTTTTTAGTGATTATATATTTGACGAACTTATTTTTGGTCCAACACACGCCAATTTTATCACCTATCGTTTTTTTTGTGATTTATCACATCAATTAGGATTT
>JAYTVI010000195.1:0-12620 GCA_043744095.1 Flavobacterium sp. | reverse complement strand
AAACTCGATATGACTTCACCAGACTTGGTAAGCCAAAACATACAAAAAATAGCAGCACTTTTTCCTAATTGTGTTACAGAATCTGCCAATGGTTTAGCCATAGATTTTGACCAACTCAAACAAGAGTTGTCCAAAGATATTGTAGAAGGCAACAAAGAACGCTACCGACTAGAATGGCCAGGCAAACGTGAAGCCATAGTAACAGCCAATTTACCCATAAACAAAACCTTGCGACCTGTTCGTGAAGAAAGTGTAGATTTTGACAATACCGAAAACCTATACATTGAGGGTGATAATCTTGAAGTATTAAAGCTATTGCAAGAAAGTTATTTGGGTAAAATAAAAATGATTTACATCGATCCGCCTTACAACACCGGAAAAGATTTTGTGTATAAAGACAATTTTACACAAGACAGCGATGAATACCAAGAAGAAGCCGGACTAAAAGACGAATACAACAACCGCTTAGTAGCCAACCCCGATACTTCAGGGCGTTATCACTCTGATTGGTTAACAATGATGTATCCACGATTAAAACTAGCCAGAAACCTTTTGACTGATGATGGCTCAATTTATATATCAATAGATGAAAATGAAGTTGATAATTTAAGTAAAATATGTGATGAAGTATTTGGTGAAAACAATAGAATATCTATTGCTGGATGGCAAAAAGTTTATAGTCCAAAAAATCAAGCACGATTTCTTTCAAATGATTATGAATATGTAATTATCTATTCTAAAGATATTGAAAATTTTAAAGTTGGTCTTTTGCCAAGAACCTCAGAAATGGATAAACGATATAAAAATCCAGATAATGATTTTAGAGGAAATTGGAAACCTGGTGATTTGGTAGCAGCAGGAGAAAGAAGTGGTGGTCATTATATCGTAAAAAACCCGTTCAACGGAGAAGAATTTGACGTGCCATCAGGTAAACATTGGGCTTTTTCCGAGTCTAGTATGTATGAATTATTAAAAGATGATAGAATTTATTTTGGAAAAAATAAAGATAGCTTTCCAAGTTTTAAACAATTTTTATCAGAAGTTAAACAAGGTAGAGTAGCTTCTTCATTATTGACCTATTCAGATTATGGACATACAGATGAAGCAAAAAAAGATTTCATTAAATTATTTGGAGATGAAGGAAAAACAATTTTTGAAACTTTAAAACCAATTAAATTAATAAAGAATCTAGCATTAATTGCAAATACTAAAAAAGACGATATAATACTTGATTTTTTCTCTGGTTCTGCAACAACAGCAGAATCAATATTGAATTTGAATGTTAATAATTTAGATGAAATCAGAAAATATATCTTAGTACAAATTCCTGAAAAAACTGATATTCAAAGCGAAGCCTTTAAAGCAGGTTACGAAACCATTTGCGAAATTGGTAAAGAACGCATCCGCAGAGCAGGTAAATTAATTGTTAATGGTCAATTGTCAACTATTAATGACAAGAAAACGGCTTTAGAAAAATTAAAAAGCGATAATTCATTAATCAAAAACGAAGAAAAAATAAACGAATTACAGTCCGAAATTGACAATTTACAATTTTCTATTAACAATTTAGACACAGGTTTCCGTGTATATAAACTCGATAGCAGCAATATGCAAGAGGTATATTACACACCCAACCAATACGAACAAGGGCAACTAGATTTATTGTCAGACAACATCAAACCCGATAGAACTCCAGATGATTTGGTAGCACAAATTATGCTCGATTGGGGTTTGCCATTATCATTAAAAATAGAACAAACCAAAATAGCCAACAAAGAAGTGTTTAAAGTAGCCGATGATGCCTTGTTGTGCTGTTTTGATGAAGGTATAGACGAGGCTTTTGCCAAAGAAATAGCTGCGCTAAAACCATTACGAATAGTTTTTAGAGATAAATCATTCAAAGACGATACCGCCAAAGAAAACGTAAAACAATTACTGAAACAGTTAAGCCCTGATTCGGAAATGAAAGTAATTTAAATAATTAAGTTATGAGACTAACTAAATTACATATCGAAAATTTTAAAGGATTTGAAAATCTTGAGGTTGATTTTCATCCTAATTTTAATATTGTGGTAGGTGTCAATGGCACAGGTAAATCAACTGTACTTGAAGCTGCTAAAATTGCTATTGGTTCGTTGTTTTTAGAATTAGACAAATACCAAGACAAAATTTCAAGCCCAAGCATTACAACCGATAATGTTAGGTTACACCATCTTGAATTGCAATACCCAACAACCATTCAGGGTTTTGCAGAAATAGATAGTGAATTGTGTACAAGTAAAGACAGTTGTGCTATTGAATGGAAAAGAGTTTTAGAAAAACACGGTGGTAGAACTACTAAACTTCAAGCTAAAGAAATTTCTAAAATTTCTAATAATTTGCAAAAAATAATTAGAAAAAACGAAGATAAACCATTACCATTAATAGCTTATTATTCGACAGACCGATTCAAAAAAGAAAAAAAAGATGTTGGGGTTACAGCAAAAGGAAGCCGATTGAGAGGCTACTATAATGCAATGGATCAATTAACTAATATTAAATTTTTTCTAGAGTTATTTAAAACCGAAACGCTATCAGAATTACAACATCAAGAAAAATCGATTCAATTGCAAGTGGTAAAAAAAGCAGTTGAAGATTGTATTGAAGATTGTGCAAAAATATATTACGATGTTGCTTATGATAAATTACTTATCGAAGTCAAATCAGTAAACGAATTAATTCCTTTCTTTTCACTTTCTGATGGTGTTAGAACAACTTTGTCTTTAGTAATGGAAATTGCATTTAGATGCTATTTATTAAATCCTTATTTAGGAATTGATGCTGCAAAACAAACGGAAGGAGTTGTTTTAATTGATGAAATAGATTTGCACTTGCATCCAACTTGGCAGAAGAAAATTGTAAACGACTTAAGAAGAGCTTTTCCAAACCTTCAATTTATTGTTACAACTCACGCACCATTAGTAATTGGTTCTCTAAAAGAAGGAGCTTTATTCAATATTTCTGAAAATAAATTATATCAATTTCAAAATCAATTTGGAAGAGATGCCAATGCTATCTTGAAAGAAATGGATACTGAACCAATGGACGACGAACTTCAAAATGATATTGATAATTATTTTATTTTAATAGAAAATGAAAAAGGAAAATCACAAGAAGCAATAAGTTTAAGACAAAAACTAGAAAGTAAATTAGGAGAAGGTCACGCGGAGTTGCAAAGAGCTGATGTTATGTTGAACTTTTTTGAATAATATGTTATGAGATATATTCAAAAAGGAGCCGTTCCTATTTTAATGCAAAGATGGATTAATTTAAGAACTTTAGCAGGTCAAAACTTGCGATATGAAGAATTTGATGAGAAATCAGATTTAAATAATTCTTTAAGAGCAGAACAAAAACATATTTGTTGTTATTGTCAACAAAGAATAACAGCATTAAAAATCACTAAAAATATAGGAGATTGCCACAACGAACATTTAGTACCTCAAAAGGGTGTAAATGGTAATGCAACTTTGCAAATGGCATATACCAATATTTATGCAAGTTGCAGTTATTCTGATGATATAAAAGCTAAACATCAATATTGTGGTGCGGCAAAAGGAGATAATTTAATACACCCATTTATTCAAGATGTAAATTGTAGTTCTTATTTTAAATACAATACTACCGGAGAAATAATTCCCAATAGTTCCGTTTACAACTCCTATGAAGAATTTTTAACAAATGAGCCAACGTTAGGAGTCAATGAAAAAAGAGCTTTAGAAACTATAAAAACGTTAAATTTAAACGTTTCATTTTTAGTTGAAGAACGAAAAAAATTACAAACTAGATTGTTCAAAATATTAAATGTAGTGCCATTAGCTACAGTACAATTGAAAGCACAACAATTCAATAATGATACTAGATTTTATCCTTTTATTGATATGCTTTTGTATTATATGAATAAGAAAAAATAAATTAATGAAATTACAATTCAAAGAACAACAATTTCAAATTGATGCAGTAAAAGCAGTAGTAGATTGTTTTGCAGGGCAACCTTTAAAAACAAACCGCTTCACTTTGGAACGTTCGAAAGATATAATAAAAAAAGCCAAGCAAGTAGCAGCAGACAATTCGTTTGCAGCAACTTTAGATTTGGAAGTTATGGAAGATATTGGGTATAGAAATACACCAGTTCAAATTACAGACAATCAAATTCTTGAAAATCTAAAAAGAGTTCAGTTTGCTAATGATATTCCTGAAAGTACACAATTAGAAAGACCTAAAGGGTTAAATTTGGGTTACAATCTAACCATCGAAATGGAAACAGGTACAGGTAAAACCTATACTTATATTCGTTCAATGTTTGAGTTAAACAAAGAATACGGTTGGAGCAAGTTTATCATTATTGTGCCAAGCATTGCAATTCGTGAAGGAGTTTACAAATCGTTTGAAGTTACACAAGACCATTTTCAAGAAATATATAAGCATAAGATAACACCATTTATTTACAATTCTTCTCGTCCGCAAGACATAGAGAATTTTGCATCCGATAGTCGTATTAGTGTAATGATTATTAATACACAAGCATTTAACGCCACAGGTAAGGATGCAAGACGTATTAAAATGGAATTAGATCAATTTGGTTCTAGAAAACCAATTGAAATTTTAGCTCAAACCAATCCAATTTTAATTATTGACGAACCACAATCAGTCGATGGAGAAAAAACATTGGAAAGTATGCAAGATTTCAACCCACTATTTACCTTGCGTTATTCAGCTACACACAAAGTAGAATACAACAAAGTTTTTCGTTTAGATGCTCTGGATGCTTACAATAGAAAATTAGTTAAAAAAATACAAGTAAAAGGAATAAACCTTAAAGGGACAACAGGAACAAACGGTTATTTATATCTTGAAAACATAATCGTAAGCAAAGACAAAGCACCAGTTGCATTAATTGAATTTGAAATAAGAAATACAAGTGGCGTAACAAAAAGAGTTAGACAAAAACTATCTAAAGGAGCTAATTTATTTGACCTTTCAGGTAATATGCCACAATACAAAAATCAAGTCATTCAAGAAATTGATGGCTACCTTAATAAGATTATTATAAATGGTTTAGAATTGTTTGCAGGTGAAGTTATTGGCGATTTCTACGAACAAGATTTTAGAAGAATACAAATAAGAGAAACCATTTATTCGCATCTTAAAAAAGAAAAACAATTATTTGACAAAGGCATAAAAGTATTGTCGTTATTCTTTATAGATTCAGTTGAAAAATACAAACAATACAACGAATTAGGTGAAGAAGTTCAAGGCGAGTATGCAAAGATATTTGAAGAAGAATACAACAATTTAAGAAGTGAATTTTTAGATTTGTTTCATCAAGAATACAACGAATATCTAAAAGAAAGTGATCCAAGCAATGTTCATAAAGGATATATGCCAAGCAATTACATTAGTTATATAGAAAGAGATTCCGCAGATAAATTACATCGAGGATATTTTTCTATTGACAAGAAAAATAAAATGATTGACCCAACAGTAAAAAGAGGTAAAGAAGATTCAGAAGATATTTCAGCTTACGATTTAATTATGAAAGACAAGGAACGCTTGTTGAGTTTTGATGAACCAACACGTTTTATATTCTCGCACTCAGCTTTAAAAGAAGGGTGGGATAATCCAAATGTATTTCAAATTTGTGCTTTAAAACATTCAGATGCTACCATAAGAAGAAGACAAGAAGTAGGTCGTGGTATGCGTTTATGTGTAAACGAACACGGAAACCGATTAGATTTTGAAACTGTAGGCGAACAAGTTCACGAAATAAACAGATTAACAGTTATAGCTTCTGAAAGTTATGAAGAATTTGCAAAAGGATTACAGTCAGAAATTGCAGCAACTTTAAAAGACAGACCACAAAAAGCAGAAGTTGATTTCTTTATTGGGAAATTAGTTACCGATGCTTTTGGTCAAAGTATTCGATTAACAGAAGACGTTTCCAAAAAGTTAAACAAGTTTTTATATAAAAATGATATACTTGATGATGAAGATAAAATAACATCTGATGGAAAAGCAAAAATTGAAAGTAATCAAGTTCCATTGCCAGAAAATCTTGAACCATTTAGAGAAGATATTACGAAGCTATTAAAATCAATCTATACAGGTGATGGCATCAATATCGAAAATGACAGAAACAATGTTGAAGTTGCAGTAAATAGTAATTTCCATAAAAAAGAATTTCAAGAGCTTTGGAATAGAATTAATATCAAATCCATTTATGAAGTAAAATTTGATACAGATAAATTAATTGAGGATAGCAAAAACAGAATCAACAAAGATTTACATATTGCCGACAGAAGTTACGAAATAAAAGAAGGTGTTTTAGAGCAAACTACGAAACAAAAAATCGATAATAATGAAGCAATTCAACTAACCAGTAGAGCAACTAAAAAATTAGATACTGATGTCTATACCAATACAGTTTATGACATCATTGGAGAAATTGTTAATGCTACAAACCTAAAAAGAACAACAGTAGTAACTATTCTTAAAAAGATAAATCCAAATCAATTTTATTTGATTAGAAAAAATCCTGAAGAGTTCATTGCTAAAACCAGTAAACTGATAAATGAAACCAAAGCAAGTTTAATAATCAATAATATTGTTTATCACAAAACTGAAGATAGATACGATGCTAAAACGGTTTTTACAAATTCAAAGGAATCATTACGTCAATCAGATATATTAAAAAAGCACATTTACGATTATCTTATTTCCGATTCCAAAGTAGAAAAAGAATTTGCAAGTGCATTAGAAGCTAGTCAAGAAGTAACGGTTTATGCCAAACTTCCAAAAGGTTTTTATATAACAACTCCAGTAGCAAAGTATAGTCCAGATTGGGCAATTGTGTTTGATAAAGATAAAGTAAGACAAATCTATTTTGTTGTTGAAACTAAAGGGACTGACTCAGAAGTGGAAAAAAGAGGCATAGAAAACTTAAAAATCCATTGTGCAGATGAACACTTTAAAGAAATTAGTAATTGTGAGGTAATATTCAAATCTGTTAGCTCTTATGAAAGAATGATGGATATTGTTAAAATAAAATAATAAAATATGGAATACAATATTTATTGTGATGAAAGTTGCCATTTAGAAAACGACGACCATAAATCAATGGTGATTGGTGCTGTATGGTGTACTTTAATAGATAAGGAAGCTATTTTTGAAAGAATTAAAGAAATAAAAAAAGAGCATAAACTTAAATCTAGTTTTGAAATAAAATGGGGTAAAGTTTCCAATTCAAAAGTTGATTTTTATAAAGATATTATCAATTTGTTTTTCGATTCAGATAAACTACACTTTAGAGCAGTAGTAATTCCAGATAAGTCTGAATTAGATCACGATAAATTTAAGCAATCTCACGATGATTTTTATTATAAAGTATACTTTGATATGCTTAAAATTATAATATCTCCAAGTGACACATACAATATTTACTTAGACATAAAAGACACTCAGGGTTTTGATAAAGTAAATAACTTACACGAAGTAATATCAAACGCTCATTATGATTTTTCTAAAAAAATAGTTCAAAAAATTCAAGAAGTTAGGTCGGATGAGGTTAGTATTCTACAAATTACAGATTTGTTAATAGGTGCTTTTACATATTATCATAGAGGTTTAAAAACAAACAATGCAAAACTAAAATTAATCGAACTTATTAAAAGAAAAAGTGGTTATAGTTTAGAAAAGTCAACATTACCAACAGAACGAAAATTTAATTATTTTATTTGGCGTTCAGGATTCAGAAGGGGCTATGGAAATGTTTGATTTACCAGAAATAATTGAATTAAATGAGTTTGGTGGTAATTTTGAAAATTACTGTGAAGCAGTATATAAGATTTTTAAAAGTGATTTCATTGATTCTAAACCAAACTATAGGGGAACAAGATTGCGTTTAAAATGGCATCCAGAATTTCAAGGCAAAGCATATACTTTTTATCATATGACTCACTACGGTAATGTTGAAGATGAAAGAATACCTGACTTTAGACGAATGGAAAGAATGGCTTGGCCAAGACCGATGATTGACGATTCTGAACATTTATATCTTAAAGTATGGCGAAACATAAGAAGAGGAACAGGAGGTACTAAAGAACGTATTTTAATATTGCACGAACAAGAGGGCTATTTAGTAGTTTTAGACGATAGAGGAGATTATATATTACCCTGGACAGCTTATTATTTAAAAAATGCAAAGGAAATCGATAAAAAAGTAAAAGAATACAATGCTTATATAAAAGCAGAAAACGCCAAGAAATCCTGACGTTTTCGTTACTCTGTCAACGCTAACACTTTCGATGGTTGGTGAGATATCTTTATAAGTTTATATCAAATTCTATGCAAATATATTACTATTAGTATAATAAACAATATCGTAATGAAAATAATTGATAATATAACTTCAAGATTAGGTGAAGATTTAAAACAAGAAATTACAAAAGGAAGCAAATTAAGTATTGCAGCTTCCTCATTTTCGATATATGCTTTTGAAGCACTGAGAAAAGAACTTAAGGGTGTTGAACAACTAGAGTTTATTTTTACTTCACCTACTTTTATTGAAGATAAACTTCAAAAGATTTCAAGAGAATTTTATATACCTCATATTGTCAATGAAAGTCAATTATGTGGTGGTGATTTTGAACTACGATTAAAAAATGAATTAAATCAAAAAGCCATTGCAAAAGAATGTTCAACTTGGATTAAAGAAAAAGTAACTTTCAAGTCCAATAAACAAAATAATCTTCCATTAAACGGCTTAATAAATATTGAAAAAGGAGAACAATCCGTAAGCTATTCAAACATAACAGGGTTTACAAGTTCCGATTTAGGAATTACGCATAAACAAGGATTTCCAACTTTAATACAAAAAGTAGATTTCCCAAATAGTAAAGCTTATGTAGATTGGTTCAAACAAATTTGGGATAACGAAGAATATCTAAAAGAAGTAACGGAACAAGTTCAAGAGTTTTTCGAAAATGCTTTCAAAGAAAATAGTCCAGAGTTTATTTACTTCATTACGTTATACAATATCTTCAACGACTTTTTAGAAGATATTAATTCCGATAATCTGCCTAATGATGATGTAGGTTTCAAAGAAACAGTAGTTTGGAATAAGTTGTTTAATTTCCAAAAAGATGCTGTTATTGGTGCTATAAACAAGCTTGAAAGATATAATGGTTGCATAATTGCAGATAGTGTTGGTTTAGGTAAAACATTTACCGCTTTAGGCGTTATTAAATACTACGAAAAGAGAAATAAAGATGTTTTGGTTTTGTGTCCAAAAAAATTAGAAGCTAACTGGAACACATTCAGGCAAAATGATAAAAATAATCTTTTAGCCAAAGACAAATTCAACTATGATGTACTTTTTCATACCGATTTATCTCGTGAAAAAGGTATGAGTAATGGACGTAATTTAGAATTAGTAAATTGGGGTAATTATGGTTTAGTAGTTATTGATGAATCACACAATTTTAGAAACAATAACACATCAGTAGGAAAAGAAAATAGATACCAAAAGTTATTAAGAAAAATTGTTCAAGAAGGTATTGAAACTAAAGTTTTAATGCTTTCAGCAACACCAGTAAATAATAGATTTAATGATTTGAAAAATCAATTAGCTATTGCTTATGAAGGTGCATCTTTTGAGATTAATGACCGTTTAAATACCGAAAGAAATATTGACACTGTTTTTGTAAGAGCACAAAAATCATTCAACACTTGGTCTAAATTGTCTAATGATGATCGAACCACCGAAAAGCTGTTAGAAATGCTTGATTTTGATTTCTTTGAGATATTAGACAGTCTTACTATTGCACGTTCAAGAAAACATATTACAAAATATTACGACACATCAGATATTGGTAAATTTCCAGTTCGGAATAAACCAGTTTCCATTCACAGTCCGCTAACCGATAAAAAAATAAACTTTGAAAATATTGCAGAACGATTGACCCTTTTAAATCTTTCCGTTTATTCGCCTTTAAATTATATATTACCAAGTAAGGTGCAATTATATGCCGATAAATATGATAAAAAAGTAAAATCAGGTTCAGGAACATTTACCCAAGTAGATAGAGAAAAAAGTTTACAGCTATTAATGCGTATCAATTTATTAAAACGTATTGAAAGTTCAATTGATTCCTTCCGATTAACTTTAAACGATATTTTAACACAAATAAAAACGCGGTTAGAATTACTAAAGAAAGAAAATATCGATTCAGTTTCAAGTGTACAATGGGATGTGGATAATGAAAATGTTGATTGGGACGCAGATTGGGGTGATGAAGAAAATATCATTGGAAAAAAAGTAAAAGTTAGAGTTGAGGATTTAGATAAAAGAAGGTGGATTGAAGATTTAGAAGTAGATTTAGATAATCTACAATCACTATCAAATGAGGTCGGTGTAATTTCTCGCTCTAGTGATATTAAGCTTAAAAAACTAATTGAGGTAGTTGAAGAAAAATTTCAAAATCCAATAAACGAAAACAACAGAAAAGTTATAATTTTTACAGCATTTGCAGATACAGCTAATTATTTATACAATAGTTTAAAAGATACTTTATTAGAAAATTATAACATCAACACAGCATTAATTACAGGTTCTAAAAGGTTATGTACTAGTAAAAACATTAGTACTGATTTGAATACATTATTAACTTGTTTTTCACCAATTTCAAAAAATAAAAAAGATATATTTCCAAATCTTGATGATAGTATTGATGTTTTAATTGCAACAGATTGTATTTCAGAAGGACAAAATTTACAAGATTGTGATTTCCTTATTAATTATGATATACATTGGAATCCAGTTAGAATCATTCAACGATTTGGTAGAATTGACCGAATTGGTTCTATAAATTCTAGTATTACTATGGTTAATTTTTGGCCAGATGTTTCTTTAGATGCTTATATCAACTTAAAACAAAGAGTTGAAGATAGAATGCTTATTAGTAATATGGCAAGTACAGGCGATGATAACATTTTAAAAACAGATGATAAAGATTTAGAATACCGTAAAATTCAATTAAAAAAATTACAAGAAGAAGTAGTTGATCTTGAAGATTTAAGAGAAGGAGTTAGTATAACAGATTTAGGATTGACTGACTTTAGAGTAGATTTATCGAACTTTTTAAAAAAATATGGTAAAATAAAAAATATTCCAGAGGGTATTTACGCAGTAGCAGAAGCAGAAAGTGAAGAAAGTAAAGGGGTTATTTATGTTTTGAGAAACATTAATAATGAAGTTAATATTGATAAACAAAATCGTTTACATCCGTATTATATAATATACATCA
Organism: Flavobacterium sp.; assembly: GCA_043744095.1. Taxonomy (GTDB): domain Bacteria; phylum Bacteroidota; class Bacteroidia; order Flavobacteriales; family Flavobacteriaceae; genus Flavobacterium. Next base: position 1,278 of record JAYTVI010000195.1, on the reverse strand, counting down.
AAGAAAACGGCGAAATAATACACAATCATTTTGATGCAAAAAAATCATTAGATGCAATTAGACTTCATTGCAAAGGATATTATGAACCATTAACTGAATTATGCAACAAGTTTTGTGATGAAACAAATGATTTTAAAAATATGGACTTCTATTCAGATTTATTAAAAAAATCAATAGGTTCAATTGTAAAAACAGAGGCGGATAAAGACATAAAAAGTTTATTCCGTTCTGGAGGAACAACTGCATTAACTAATAATGTAAAAGGATTAGAAGATTTTAGTTTAATTTCATTCGTTGTAATAAAATGACCTATTTTGAAGTTCCAAAATCTACCATTGTAAACAGGTTCATACCTAAAAACGCTTTTGATGATTATACAACTTCATCTCAAAAAAAGAAGTTTACAGATACTATTGATAAAATCACTTGGCTAAATAAATTATCAAAAGAAACAATTAATCTTGATGGTAATGATGTAAAGGAAATTCAAATATTTGAAATCAAATTAAAAACCAAAGAAAAAATACAACCATTACTCAATGTTATTGATAAAGCAATTCCATATCACATTATTTTCATAATAACATTTGGAGACGAAGCGTATTTAAGTACATCAAAGAAACACAATCATATAAATAATGAAAATACAGCAGTTATAGATTGGAATTTCATATCGGAATGGCAACCAAATACAAAGAAAAAGTTATCACTGAATCTAAAGGAAAGTATAGATTTTGTTTATACTGATTTTTGTTCTCAAATATCAGGCTTCCAAAGTAAAAACATAAAAGAGATAATAGAAAAAGACAGCTCCAAGACAAAGTTTAAAAAGCAAATAGAAGAACTTGAATTGAAGTTAAAAAAAGAAAAACAATTTAATTTAAAGGTAGAAATGAATCAACAACTCAAAGAGCTTAAAAAAGAATATAGAGAACTTAAATAATAAAGAGTTTTTAGAGTTTGCATTTGGATTAAAACAATAAAACACACATTTTTTGTTAAAAGCCCTACATCATAAACCTTTGATATTGTTGATAACTACGAATAAATGTTAAATGTTTACACAATACTACTCTTGTACATATATTTGTACCAATCGTACCAGTAGCGCTTCCCATAAGAACAGCCTTCTGGTCTTTTTTTATAACTATATGGCAAATAAATTACCTAAAACCGGGATCAATCTACAGGTTTTGGACTTGATCCATAAATAGCAAATAAAAAACCCTAACTAATTGATAATCAATTATTAGGGTTTTAATTCTGCGGAGAAAGAGG
>JAYTVI010000194.1:0-3638 GCA_043744095.1 Flavobacterium sp. | reverse complement strand
GTATCGGAAAGTAATTATTTAATCAATATTTTTTTTATAATACTTTTATCTTCAAATGTGATTCTAGCAAAATAAATTCCAGAATCTAAATTAATTTCTAATTGTTTTTGTCCAATACCTATTTCTTTAAAAACTAATCTGCCAATTGGGTTAAAAAATTCAATTAAATATTGTGAAGAAATTCCCGATACTGTAATATAATCTTTAGCTGGATTAGGATAAACTTCTACTCTATCTTCGTTGAAACTTGTAGTTGATAATGAAGAAAACCATTGTTCTCCAGTATGAATACCCCAAATATAGTCGGCAAGATTAGGATAATCAATAAATGGGTTTCTATTATGTTGCCAGGTTTCGATATAATTATTTCTATTCATTTCAAAATCATCAGAAGGATCTGTGTGATTCCATTGCAACAATAATGCTAAATCACCCAATTGTCCAACAGTTGTATTGGCAGGATTTCCATTTACCAAACTGAGAGCATTATACCTTGTAGCCATATAAAACAATGCACGAGCAACATCTCCATGCCAACTTCCTTGTGTTCCAGTTGGACCAAGATATTCGCCATAATCTTTATTGTTTCTTATACTGTTTTCTGGACCATCTTCAGCTCGAATATGATGAGCATCACCGTGACCAGCCAAAATATCATTTGCATTTGTTGGTAACCAAACATTTATCCCATCAGGAATACTTGAAGTACCATCAGTATAACCACCACGAGATTGAGGATAAATATGTTCTCTATTCCATTTTCCAGTATTGATTCCGTTTTCTTGCAATTCTAATTTTGAACGTGGTTGTTCGACATACATTAACCATACCTGATTACTATTTAGTGGGTTTTGGTCACAGTTTTTAAGTATCGTTTCAATATCACCATAATTATGAGCGTGAACAACATTAGGATTTGCAATGATATCTTGAATAGCTTGTTTGAGGGTTGCACCAGATTTTCCTTCTAAAGTTGCATAATAACCTGAAGTTGCTGTGCTACTAACATTGCCATAAGTCGGGTTTAAAGGAGTTCCGAAAGGCAAAGTATAAAAATCGTTATCAATTATTCTAACTTCAATATTATTATTAACCATATTAAATCCAGTTGGCAAAATACTAAATCTTATTTTAGCAGTTTCATCACCTTCATCAATAATATCGTCAACAAGATTTATAGTTGTACTAAAAGTATTTGAGCCAGCAGGAATACTTACAGCCAAACTACCAGTATAGTCTGATGTATTAAAATTTCCGCTAGAAATAATGATATTAAAATTTATAGTATTTGTAACATTAATTTGACTTGTAATTGTAATGATAAATGATTGTCCTTCTGTGTATTGCGTTTGCGTTAAATTAATTTTTAATCCATTATATACAAAACCAGATCCATCATTATTAACTCCTGGAGTTGGAGTTTTGGTTTCATAAGTACCATCATTTTTTCTTTGTATAGATTGAGTAGCTTGTAGGTTATTTGCATTTTCATCTATTTGTGCAGTTACACCAAGTGCAGTCATTAAACTTGCTGCATCAGCATCACCTGTATCATAAACCAATGCATCGACAATATTTGTTGTAGTTGCAGGTGTTAGATTAGGAAAATCAGTTGAATTTCCTATATATAAACCTACTCCATCTGGACCATTTTGAAAAATATTATCGGGTAATAATTTGCTTGGTACTGGTGAAACTAATGCATTTCCAATAACAAAAATCCCATTTACATCAGTTGTACTCCCATCTAAATCTATAACATAATAACTCAAATTTGCTTGACTTCCTGTACCATTAAACAAAACAAGTACATATCCATTCAAAGAAAAATTTGGAACCGAAGATTTTAATTCTATAAATTCTTTATCATCAGTACTTGGTGTGTCAGAATCGAGTTCATTGATAACAACTTGACTGAAAGAAGAAAAAGAAAACAAAAAAAGAGAACAATAAAATATTTTTTTGAACATTTTGTGGTATTTTGATACTTCAAAGGTACTTATTATAAAATAAATCTTTAGTGTGAAAATGTTAAACTACACGTAATAAGTGAATTCGTTAAAAAAAAATCATAATTCTTTTTAAAAAATGTACCTTTGCAAAAAATTTAGAAAAATTGATGTTCTAATTTTTAATTTAAATACTCAAATACAATACGTTACATTTATTTTATGAAAAAAATTGTTGAATACAGAAAACTATTAAATGTTGAAAAAACGGTAGAATTAAAAGAATTGAAAACCATCTACCGAAATGCAATGAAAGAAAGCCATCCAGACAAATTTCAAGGAGATGATGCTGGATTGAAAGCTGCAGAAGAAAAAAGCAAAGAAATTATCGAAGCATATCATTTTCTAGTAAGTATTAATGCAGAAACCATTAAAAATGGTCAAGCAGAATATATAGAAACTACAGCTACTTCTACAATTACAGATTATAAATATGAAAATAGCAGATTAATTGTAAATTTTTCTAACGGAAGTGTTTATGAATATATAAGTGTGCCAAAAGCAAATTATATTAAAATGGTAAATGCAGAATCACCTGGTAGATTTGCAAAAAGACATATTTTTAATGCTTTTCCTTATAGAAAAGTAAGCAATCAAGAATAATATACTATTTTAAAATATATTGTGAGCGCTAATAAATTAGCGCTTTTTTTATTTCAAAAATTTATGGCATTAATTTTATTTAAAAAAAAAGTAACATTTTTATAAAAATCCCCATGGGTAGGGATTGTGTAAGAAATTTATACCTTATATCTTAGCACAATATTTTTTAACAAGCTAAATACTATACAAATGGACGATTCTTGCATTTTACATGAACAAAGACTTAATAGAGTAAAGATAACTTTAGCAAATCTAGAAGAAGAAGAAAATCAAATTAATCTTCAACTTAAAGAAAATCCAATAATTCCACATTTGTATAAAAGGCTTAGAGAACTTGAAATTGACAAAAAAATTACCCGTAATGAAATAGAAGATTGTGAGGAATTATTAGAAGAATGTATTGCAAAAAATGGTATTAAATAAAAATTGTTTTCATTAATATTCTAATTCTTCTATTATAAAACTATTTAAAAAAGAAATGGATTTTTCTATGTCATAATGAAGTATTCTATCTTCATCTAATAATGAAACTTCTTCTCTATAGGATTTGATAAACATTTCGATAAAATCACTAGATTTTAAAGGCTTTCTGAATGAGATTGCTTGAGAAGCATTCATTAATTCTATTGCAAGAATTCGTTCTAGATTATCCATTATACGTAAGGTTTTGGTTGCTGCATTTGCTCCCATACTCACATGATCTTCTTGACCATTGCTTGACACAATACTATCTATACTTGCTGGTGTTGCGAGTTGTTTGTTCTGACTTACAATACTTGCTGCTGTATATTGCGGAATCATAAATCCAGAATTCAATCCTGGATTTTCAACCAAAAAAGGTGGTAAATTACGCAATCCAGAAATCAATTGGTACGTTCTTCTTTCTGATATACTACCTAACTCTGCCAATGCAATAGCTAAAAAATCTAATGCTAAAGCCAATGGTTGGCCGTGAAAATTTCCTCCAGAAACAATCAAATCACTTTCTCTAAAAATATTCGGATTGTCTGTAACAGAATTAATTTC
>JAYTVI010000193.1:0-3650 GCA_043744095.1 Flavobacterium sp. | reverse complement strand
ATTGGTAATGTCTAATTCTGAAGAGGAATAAAAAAAGAATTGTATTGTTTTCGCTTCTTTATCTTTAAAATTCTGATTTAAAACTTGATTTGACACATATTGCAAAGCTTCTCCTAACTGTCCTTTTGCACCAGTAACTAAAACTACCATATTTTTTTAGCTAAATCTAATGTTGGTTGAACTTTGTCTTTTTCTGAAATAATAAGTTCTTGATGTTTCAAATTCCAATCTATATTTAATGATTTGTCATTATAGATAATGCCTCCTTCAGATTCCTTATTATAATAATTATCGCATTTATAAAAAAAAGTTGCTGTATCGCTTAATACTAAAAACCCGTGAGCAAATCCTCTTGGAACAAATATTTGTTTTTGATTTGTACCCGAAAGTAGTACCGAAATATATTCTCCATATGTTTTAGAATTGGGCCTAATATCTACTGCAATATCAAGAACTTCTCCAGATAATACACGAACTAACTTTGCTTGAGCATGGTCGCCTGTTTGATAGTGTAACCCTCTCAATACTCCTTTTGAAGAATATGATTGATTGTCTTGAACAAAATGAACTTTTACTCCTATTCCTTTTTCAAAAGTAATTTCGTTGAAACTTTCCATAAAATAACCTCTATCATCATTGATGATTTTGGGTTCAATTATATAACATCCTTCGAGTTTTGTAGGTATAAAATTCATCAAATTATATTATACTTAACAAATGTGTTCCGTATCCGCTTTTGAGTAATGGTTGTGCTAATACTTTTAATTGATCAGCATTTATAAATCCCATTTTAAATGCTGCTTCTTCAATAGAACCGATTTTTAAGCCTTGGCGTTCTTCAATAACCTGAACAAATTGTCCCGCTTGCATTAACGAATTAAAAGTTCCGGTATCTAACCATGCAGTTCCTCTATCTAAAATACTTACTTTTAGTTTTCCGCGTTTTAGATATTCTTTGTTTATATCTGTAATTTCAAGTTCACCGCGATGACTAGGTTGAATATTAGCAGCAATTTCAACTACATCATTATCATAAAAATATATTCCAGGAACAGCATAATTAGATTTTGGTGTTTCTGGTTTTTCTTCAATTGAAAATACATTTCCTTTATCATCAAAATCTACAACACCATATCGTTCTGGATCTTGAACATGGTAAGCATAAATAATTCCACCGTCAGGATTATTATTAGCTAATAATAAATCTGATAGTCCTGTGCCATAAAAAATATTATCGCCCAAAACTAATGCTACTTTATCATTTCCTATAAATTCTTTTCCTATTATAAAAGCTTCTGCTAAACCATTTGGATTTTCTTGAACAGCATATTCAAAACGACAACCTAATTTTTTTCCGTCGCCCAATAATTGTACGAACAATGGTAAATCATGTGGTGTTGAAATTATTAATATTTCTCTTATTCCTGACCATATCAATGTTGATAATGGATAGTAAATCATTGGTTTGTCATAAATTGGCATTAATTGTTTGCTTACTGCCAATGTAAGAGGATGCAATCGAGTACCTGAACCTCCAGCTAAAATTATTCCTTTCATTGTTGGATAATTTATAAAATATTAATTACTTAATTCAGCTTGTTTTTTATAGAAACTTATAAAAAATTTAATTCCAACAAAAATCAAAATAAATAAAAGAGGTAAAATTAATTTCATTTTTCCGTTTACAGCCTTTTTGTTTTCTATGTTAATTGTTGAACTATTTTCTTTAACAATTTTATCAAGAGCAACAAGTTCTATTCTATGATTTCCTTGCTCTTTTATTAAATTGTTTTTGGTATTGATAACATCGTTTAATTGTGTGTTTTCGTTATAATATACTAATTTGTCATTGGGCGAATTACTATTAACTTTGTTAGAAAAACTGTTTAAAAAACCATCTATTTGAGCAATAACTACTTCATTTGCTTTCATTTTTATATGAACGTTATTTATATACTCTTTTTGAATTTTTAAATAAAATAGACTTGAGTTTAAATAATTCAAAATAGGTTCAACTGTTTTCTTATCTGTAGTAAAACTTTTTGTTGAAAAAGTAATCAAATGGTAAGGATAGTTTTTACTTGTAACATTTTCTTCAACAATTTTTTTAATATCGCTGTCTTCTGCCATTAATTTCAATAAATCAAAATTCTTTTCTTCTGCGGCAATAAATTTGTATACATCTACAATTGGTTTGATTTCAATTTTACTAAGTTTAGTAGGATCTAAAACACCAATTTTTTTTAAGAAAAGGGTATCATTTTCTTTTATTTTAGCATTTAATAAATCAATTTTTGAATACAAATAATCTGTACTTCCAAAATTGGGCTGTACAATTATTTCGTGATTATAGGTTTTATTATTTGAATCTAAAAAAAGACCTAATCCAACTCCTAATATAATCAGTAATCCTAATACAATACTGTTTTTTAAAGCAAATTGAATACAGTGAAAAATTAAGCTATTGATTCCTTGAAAAAAGTCAGCTATTTTTTTAGAAATCAATGACAAGTCTATTTCTTGATTTTCAGAATTGTTTTGTGAGTTTGTGCTCATTATTAATTATGTTATTTTATATTAAATATTTGTTCTAAAATTTTAATGGTAATAAGATAAGTTGGTTTTACACCTGTTGTTCCTAATCCGCCAGAAGCTAGCGTACTACCTGTTTCTAAAGGATTATCTGAGGCATAATAGGCGTATCTTACTTTTACATTTGGATTGATGCTTTTTCTGATTTTTGAAGCAGATTGAATTGCTTTTTGATAATATGCTCCTTCCATTTCTAGACCTATAACTCCCCAAGTTGAATCGTGAAAAAACTTTAATAAATCTTTATTTTGCAAAGAAGTTCCTAAAACGGTAACCATTGGTCCTGCAAAAACAGGAATGTCATTTCCTTCTAACATAGCTACTGTTAATTCGTTTTCAAAAGGGTAATTATCTCCTGTGCCTTCGTTTATATGAGAAGATGGAATCATAATATCTCCTTTTCCGCCTTGAAGAATTCCTGCTTTGCCCATTATTGAAACTGACTCGACGTTTAAAAAAACTTTTTTGAACTTTGTTTCTTGAAATGGTTTTAATAGTTCGTCGATAGTTTCGTAGGCTTGTTCGCCAAAAGCATAATCCATAACAATAATAACTGGTTTTGCTTCTGATAAATTTGCAGTCGGAAATGCTGATTTTTTTAAATCTATTTTTGCTGTATCAAAAATTTGAACATCAATGTTTGTTCCTGATGTGTCTGGAATAGAAATCATGCCATACTGTTTGGCAAAATCTTCTACTTTGTTTCTCAAATCATGAGCGCCAGATTTACTCAATTCTTCATAAATAAAGAAATCGGTTTTGTCTTTATATTTGGTTTTTAAAACATGAGTTGCAAAAACAGAATTCATCACACTGTGCATATTGGCACTTATTATATGTATAGGTCTTTCTAAAAGTTGGTTTTCTTGTAACACTTCTTTGATATTGTTTGCCCAAATTTCGCCGTGAATATGATGACCTAATCTTTCTCTTAATATAGGACTAAACGTAATTGTTCGTTTATTATTATCAACAATTTCTTCAATAGCTAATTTTCCTAACCAATAAATTACATGCAAAAAACGATCTGGTTTTTCAGTTGTACCAAATGCATCATA
>JAYTVI010000192.1:0-3687 GCA_043744095.1 Flavobacterium sp. | reverse complement strand
TTTTTTTAGAAGATCTTGACGAATATTTGTATCATATCGACAGAATGATGATTAATCTTAAACGAAATGGTTGTCTAGAAAGTTTAAAAGGAATTGTTGTTGGTGCTATGACAAAAATGAAAGACAACGATATTCCTTGGGGGAAAAACGCATTAGAAATCATTCAAGACGTAGCTAAGAAATACAATATTCCGATAGTTTATAATTTTCCTGCGGGACATATTCAAGACAATCGAGCTTTGATTTTTGGAAAACAAGTTACATTAGAAGTAAACGATTTGGAAACAAAACTTACTTTTGAATAAAATATATTAGACTTTTTAGAAGATTAGATTTTCAGAAAAAATAAAGAACTAAAAGGTCAATAAATCTAAAAAAGTCCTACAATCTAATAATCTAAAAGTGGCAGAACACAACGAACTAGGAAAACTCGGAGAAGATCTAGCTGTAGAATTTCTGCAAAAAAACGGCTATGACATATTAGAAACGAATTGGGTTTTTCAAAAAGCAGAAATAGACATCATTGCTCAAAAAGCAGAAATTCTCGCAGTTGTTGAGGTAAAAACACGTTCGTCAACTGATTTTGGTTTGCCTCAAGATTTTGTAAAACCAAAAAAAATCCAACTTTTGGTAAAAGCAGTAAACGAATATGTGATTTCTAACGATTTAGATGTAGAAGTTCGATTTGATATTATTGCCATTCACAAAGAGTCTAAACAATTCATTATAGAGCATTTAGAAAATGCTTTCTACCATTTTTAATTAGAAATAGTTTAACATTTGTTTCTTTTTAGAATTGAAATATTAACTACATTTGAAAAAAAATTAGTTTACATCATTATGCGTAAAATTATCCTTATCCTTTCCTTGTTTTCATTTTTAGGAATAACTGCTCAAAGAGAAGTTTCAAAAAAAATCACAGAACTTGTTACTCAAAATGTAACTTTCAAATCGTATTCGGTATTGAATGTTTCTTCGGATATTAAAACAACAGATTCTCAAAAAACAGTAAACATTGCAACCTATTCAAAAATTGATATGCAATCTGTAGCTGCTATTTTAAGAGACAAAGAAGAATATATTCAACTTACTATCCCATTTCAAAACGAATTTATAGAAGTGCAATTGTATAAAGTAAATTTGTTTGCCGAAGGTTTTCATATTGATACAGACAAATCAACTGCAATAAATTATGAAAAAGGAGCACATTATCGCGGAATCGTAAAAGGCGATTATAACTCGATTGTATCTTTTAATTTTTTTAATAATGAATTGAATGGAATTATTTCAAACGAGCGATTGAGCAATTTAGTAGTAGCAAAATTAGATAAAAAAGACAATATTTCAGACTACATTGTTTATGCAGATAAAGATTTAAAAATCTTCAACACCTATAAATGTAATGTAAAAGACACGCCAAATAGTGCAAACGAAACCAACAGGAATACTACTTTAACTCCAAATAGCACAAGATGTGTTACCATGTATTTTGAAGTTGACAATGATTTGTATAATGCAAATAATAGCAATACAACTACAACAACCAACTGGATGAATTCTGTTTTTAACAATGTACAAACGTTGTATGCCAATGACGGAATTACAATTTCTTTAAAATCTATTTTTATCTGGACAACACTAGATCCTTATGATGGTATTGGAACTTCTTCATCGGATTATTTATTTAAATTTAATGAAGTGCGACCTGTTTTTGATGGCGATGTAGGTCAATTAGTTGGTATTGATGGTGGTGGTTTGGGCGGAGTTGCAGTAGGTATTAACGGAATTTGTACTCAAGATAATTTTAGTTATTCAGATGTAAATTTTAGTTTTAATTCAGTACCCACTTTTTCTTGGACAATACAAGTAATATCACACGAAATGGGACATTTGTTAGGATCACCTCACACACACGGATGTTACTGGAATGGAAATAATACTGCAATTGATGGATGCGGACAACAAGCTGGTTATAGCGAGGGCGATTGTCAAAACGGTCCAATTCCGACAAATTCAGTAAAAGGAACCATTATGAGTTATTGTCATTTGGTTAATAATGTAGGAATAAATCTCGCAAACGGATTTGGTCCTCAACCCAAAGCACGAATCTTATCAGCTGTAAATGGCGGAACTTGTTTGAGTACAGATTGTGTCAATACATGTATCACAAGAGTTTCGAGTGTTACAGTTACAGCTACAACAAATACTACAGCTGCTATAACTTGGGTAGACACAAGTACTTCAAACTGGCAAGTTTCTGTAACACCATTAACAAGTACAACAATCAATTGGATTGCTGTATCTACCAATAGTTATAATGCTTCGGGTTTGTTGCCGAATACTTTTTATAGAGTTAGAGTTCGACCAAATTGTACTTCTGGATTATCTGCTGCAAATAGACAAAGTGTTTTTTTAACCACTGCAACGTATTGTAACGGAATAGTACTTACAGATACTGGAGGAACAACAGGAGATTACACAGATTCTGAAAGTTATGTGAGAACTATAATACCAAATATTGCAAACAGAAAAATCAATCTTAGTTTTTCTAGTTTTGATTTAGAAACCGATTACGATTATCTGTATTTATATAACGGAAACTCAACAAGTGCAACCGATTTAAGCAATAATGGTTTTACAGGAAACACAATTCCTGGACCATTTACATCAACTGCTGCTGATGGTTCGCTAACATTAAAGTTTTTTTCTGATGGTGGTGTTGTAGCACCAGGATTTGTGGCAAATGTGTCTTGTATAAATCCATTATCTTCAACTACATTCGAACCAAATATTGATTTTACCTATTCTCCAAATCCAACAAACGGATTGGTAACTATAAATTCGAAAACAATAATAAACGAAATTTCAGTTTACAATATTGAAGGTCAATTGCTGTATCAAAATAAGAATCAAACCAATACTACAAAAGTTGATTTGAATTCTTTTGCTACCGGAACTTATTTCTTTAAACTAAAATTTAATGATAAAGAAGCCAATTTTAAGATTTTGAAATTCTAAAAAAATAAATTTTTGAAATTACTACCCGATTGCTTTTGAGTAATCGGGTTTTTTGTTTTATTTTTCTAAAAGTTCCATCAGTTCTAAAGCACGACGAATCGATTTTACATTTTCGAAAGTGAGTAATAATCGCAAACCATTTGGAGTTTGTTTTTCTTTCATTTTACACAAACTAGCTTGTTTTTGTACAAATTGCAAAACACTATGAAATTGTGGCGAAGTATAATAATCACTTTGCTGATCGGATACAAAATAAGCTATCATTTTACCTTGTTTCATAACCAGTTTTTCGACACCCATTTTGGTTGCTATCCATTTTATTTTGATACTATTGAGTAATGAGATGGCTGGTTTTGGTAATGCTCCAAAACGGTCAATAAGTTTGTTTTGATAGGCTAGAAGCTCTTCTTCGGTTTTTATCAAACTCAATTCGTTGTATAAATTCAACCTTTCAGAGATATTGTTGATATAATCATCAGGAAACAATAATTCAAAATCGGTATCTATTTGTAGGTCTTTTACAAACTCTTTTGGCTCTGAAGTTTCATTTTCATATAAATCTTTAAATTCATTTTCTTTCAATTCTTCGATGGCTTCGTTCATAATTTTTTGATAAGTGTCAAAACCAATTTCATTGATAAAACCACTTTGTTCGCCACCAAGCAAATC
>JAYTVI010000191.1:0-12996 GCA_043744095.1 Flavobacterium sp. | reverse complement strand
GAATAACTTCTTTGATTTTGATAAACGATCTTGCGTTGCCAATAACCATTATTGGTATTTGAAAAAGCGTGTCTTCAGAAACAATTAGACCTCTGCGCATCATACTTTTTTTAAGATAGCGTTCTCTACTCAAAGCGCCAGATTTTAGATTGCCTTGATCGTTAAATTGATACATAAACTTTTTTGGACTCGGAATTATATTTGCCAAAAACAAACATTCGTTTAAGGTAAGTTCTGCTGGAGTTTTTTGAAAATAAAAATGTGATGCTTCGCCAATTCCATATATATTTGGTCCCCATTCTATAATATTAAAATAAACTTCTAGTATCCGTTCTTTGCTCACAATATGGTTGTTTTCCATAATGTAGACCAACAGAATTTCTTCTAATTTTCTTGAAACAGTTTTCTCGCGTTTCAAAAAAGTATTTTTTATCAATTGCATACTAATTGTACTTCCGCCACGAGTAAACTTCTTGGTTTTTAAATTTTTTACAATAGACATTTTGAAAGCCTCAGTAATAAAACCTCGATGAGAATAAAAAGTTGGGTCTTCTGTTGTAAGTACACATTTTTTCAAATAAGGAGAGATTTGGGCTATTGGTGCGTAATTTGGATTGCTTTGCCCAACAAATATAGGGCGTTGAGGAATATTGTTAATAATTGCTCTATACTCAAATTCGCCATTAAGTTTGCTTAAATTGGCTTCTCCATATTTAAGAATTTTTAAGTTTTCTTTATGTAAATTGCTATCAAAAACTACTCTGTTAGGTTTGTTTTTATTGAAAACAAAATTCAAATTATAATCAAAATCACCAGTAACTTCCATTCCTTTAAAATGGGTAAACAATCCGTCGGGTAATGAATTTATAAAATCCTGCGCCTTCATTTTTTTGATTTTTACTTTCAAAGAATAAATTTTGTCAGTTTCATTATTATAAGAAAGATAAGGATTGCATTTTGTTTGATTTAGTTGCAATGTTGATGCACTATCAATTGCAACAAAATGTTCTCCAAATAACAAACGATAATCAAAACGAGCATTCTTGACAACAACATCTTTACTAGCAATTTTAGGATGATTTATCGTGAAATTTGCAATAGAAGTATAGCCGTTAATGTGCAATTCATCTCCATCCATATCGATAGTGTCAACATTCAATCGGATAGAATCGAAACTAGATTTTATATTGTATCGTTCGTCTAGATAAGGAACTTTTATTTTTCCAGTGTTTAAATTAAAAAATCGAATATCAGTTTGCTTGTTTCTGGGATCTGCAAATCCTTTTATTTTCCAGCGTTGAGAGAAAGTATTGGTTTTTACTTCAATTGCAGATTCTAACTGTTTGTCAACCAATTCCATTTTTTGAATATGCATAGATGCTTTACTGCCCATATCATTAAGCTTAAAAGTAAGATTGCTAATTTGCATATCTGTAGGAACCAAATTGAGTGTTCTGTTGAGAATTTTATAAACTAATTTTGCATAATTGGGTTTTTCGCCAGTGTCTATAGTATCTTTTTTTGGTAGAAAGGCTTTAAAATTCCAACCATTTTCGTTTTTGACGGTATTTACAAAACCATTTTTTACTTCTAATTTAGAAAGCTGAATGTCTCCAAGAAACAATTTCCAGAAATTTACCTGAGTTGTAATGTTTTCGATTCTAAAAAGTGTATCTGCTTTTTTAGGAACAAGTAGCACACCAGACAAAACTACTCCAGAAAAACCTTGAAAACTTGCTTTTTGAATAGTAAAATTACTGTCAAAATCGCGATCTATTTTGTGAGTGATTTGAACAATTGCTTTTTTCAAAATAGATTCCCTAAAAACAAAAACAGCAATTATAGCTGCAAATAAAAGCACACTAAATATTTTAGTAGCGAGTAGTATTTTTTGTTTTGTGGTTCTCATATCGTTAGGATTAAAAAAGCTTATCCGAATAATTCAGTGGCAACATCTTCAATTTTAGACACTAAACGTATCTTAATAAACGGATTTTTTACAGTTATCTTATTGTATTTTGAAACAAAAATGGTCGAGAAACCTAATTTTTCTGCTTCTTGAATGCGTTGGTCAACACGGTTTACAGGACGAATTTCGCCAGAAAGACCAACTTCGCCAGCAAAACAAAAACCTTCTTCTATCGGAATATCTTCATTTGATGATAAAATAGCAGCAACCACAGCCAAATCTATTGCAGGATCATCTATAGAAATTCCGCCAGTAATATTTAAGAAAACATCTTTTGTGCCCAATCTAAAACCAGCTCTTTTTTCTAAAACTGCCAATATCATATTGAGTCTTTTGGCATTATATCCAGTGGTGCTTCGTTGTGGTGTACCATATACTGCTGTAGAAACAAGTGCTTGTATTTCTATCATCAAAGGACGCATTCCTTCGAGTGTTGAAGCAATTGCGGTACCTGAAAGCGTTGCATCTTTATGCGAAATTAAAATTTCAGAAGGATTAGATACTTCTCTCAAACCACTTCCAAGCATTTCATAAATTCCTAATTCTGATGTAGATCCAAATCGATTTTTTAGAGAACGCAAAATTCGGTAGACATGATTTCTATCGCCTTCAAATTGCAAAACGGTGTCAACCATATGCTCTAATATTTTTGGACCAGCAATGTTTCCGTCTTTGGTTATATGACCAATAAGAATGACAGGAATATTAGTTTCTTTGGCAAATTTTATTAATTCTGCTGTTGTTTCTCTAATTTGAGAAATACTTCCAGGAGAAGCTTCTATATATTCTGTATGAAGAGTTTGTATCGAATCTATAATTACAATTTCAGGTTCAATTTCTTCTATTTGTCTAAAAATGTTTTGAGTTTTAGTTTCAGTAAGAATATAACAATTATCGCCGTTTGGTGTAATTCTTTCTGCTCTCATTTTTATTTGTTTCTGACTTTCTTCGCCAGAAACATATAGTGTTTTGTAGGGTAATTTTAAAGAAATTTGTAAAAGCAAAGTACTTTTTCCTATTCCGGGTTCGCCACCTAAAAGAATTAGTGATCCAGGTACAATACCACCACCTAAAACACGATTCAATTCGCCATCACAAGTATCCATTCTGATTTCTTGTGTAGAATCGATTTCTTTTATTTTTAATGGTTTTGCTGCTTTTTTTACTTCAGAAGAAGGAGATTTCCAAGATGATTTTTCTTCTTTTTGAATAATCTCTTCGGCAATAGTATTCCATTCTTTGCAAGAATTGCATTGTCCTTGCCATTTAGCATATTGAGCACCACAATTCTGACAAAAAAAGGAAGTTTTAACTTTAGACATTTAGAATTACTGTTTCTTGAGTTCGTCTGCTTTATCGAGCATCATATCTTTGGTCAAGTCGCCAATTTCTTCTTTTTGAAAAGCATTTTGATATGTTTTTACTGCTTTTTTAAGGTCGCCAGTTTTTTCATACATCATGGCCATATGATAATCGCTTAGCATTGATTTTGGATAATTTTTTTTGGCAATTTCTGCTAACTTTTCAAATTCGGCATAAGCTTTATTTTTTAGAATTGCAGCTTCAATTGCTTTAAAATCATTTAATCGAATAGGCATTTTTATACCTAAAGAGTTTTCTAATACGTCATATTTATGTACTAAATAATCAACATATCCTGATGGGAGTACTGCAATTTTATCTAAATATTCAGTAGTAGAAATAGGTTGATAAACCGAAAAGAATTGGTATAATGCATTTGGAATAGAATGAAGTACTAAAGAATAATGACTTGCGTCTTTAAAATTATCAAATTTATAATTTAGATTTGGTTTTATTATTTTTGAAGCGGTACTATCTAATTGAATAATTCTTTTTTGCATTTTTTTTACATCGCCATCCGCAGTAGATTGATAATATTGAATTGGTTTATCAATTAGTGCCAATCTTTCAGGAATTCTCTCTTCCATAGTGTTTGCCAATTCGGGACTCATAGAAATATAGGCGTCAAACAAGGGCTGATCTTTATATAAGTAAAAATTTAAGAAACCTGCAGTAGTATCATGTCCAGCAACAATTTTGAATGGAGCAACTCTATATTTTTTTTGCATATAAGCAACCAATTCCTGTCCTATAAATTCATAAAAATCGTTTCCTTTATCTGTTGGTAATCCAGTATTTTCGTCAACAGCACAATCACTCTCTCTTTCGTTTGCTTTGTTTTGATGAACCCCTACAATAATAACTTCAGGAATATCATCCCAATAGGCTCCATAGCTTAATGCTCCTTTAAAAGGATCAAACAGATAATCACCATCAAGTAAAACTAATAATGGATATTTTTTATTTGGAAATTTAAGGTAAGAATCAGGTAATCCAATAGTAATTTCTCTTTTTTCATTCAGTTTTGGAGAGAAAACCTCTTCAATTATTTTTTGTGAGTAGGAACCAATTGTGCTTAAGAACACAATAAGTAGGATGACTTTTTTCATTTTGTTTAGGTTGGTTATTTTTAGATTTAAAAAGCCAAGCAATATAACAATTTATTTTTTTCTATTGAAAATTGGTAATAATAAAAATGAAAGTAACCCTAAAATTAACACTAAGATCATTTGCGAAGTCCAAATAATCCATCCAAAAGCATTGCCAACAGTTTCAGAAATAGAATAAAAAAGGAGTATTTTTGATATTAAAAAAGGATAAGAACCAAACCCACTGTTGGTAAAAGCTATAGCAATACTTCCAACAACAAAAGCAGTTACAGTTGCCCCAAACGAAACTGAACTTGTTTCTGGTAGAACAAAAAGAGAAATGTAAAAAGTGATAATATAGGAAATCCAAATAAAGCCAGTATGTAAAAAATATTCCATTTTTTTTTTCATATGAAAAATGGTTAGAACACCTTCTTTAAGTCCAGAAATTTTTTGTTTTATTAACAAAACCCATTTAGATTTAGAATAAAAATAGATTGACAATAAGATAATACCAGAAAAAACACAAAAACCAGTTAATAATATGAGTTTTTGTATTGGTATTTTATCAATAATAAAAGACTTCACGATATTAAATTGAAGAAAAACCGCAAGAAAAATAAACAAAAGTAAGACGATCATGTCAATAATTCTTTCGGCAACTATTGTTCCAAAACCTTTGTCAAAAGGCACGTTTTCATATTTTTTTATGATTACTGCTCTGGATATTTCTCCAGATTTTGGCACGGTTAAATTGAGTAAATAACCAATATTTACAGCCATAAAATTATTTAAAAATGAAGTTTGATATCCCAAATGATCTAGCATAAACTTCCATCGATATGCTCTTGAAGCATTGCCTAAAAAAGCGACCATTAAAGCTAAAAGAACATAATTGTAATTGGCATTTTTAAAATAGCCTTTTATTTCAATAATTTGTTCGGGTGTAAATTTATGATAGGTGTAAATAATTAAATACACACCTAACAAAACAGGAAGTACAATAGATAACCATTTTTTGATTTGATTCATTGCTATTAGGTCAATGAATTGTCGTTTTCATTAGGAAAAACTAATGAAGGTTTGAATGTTTTTGCTTCTTCAAAATCTAAAATCCCATAGGAAATAATGATTATAATGTCGCCTTTTTGGACTTTTCTTGCTGCTGGACCATTTAATGTAATTTCGCCACTATTTCTATTGCCTTTAATAGCATAAGTTTCAAATCGCTCACCATTATTAATATTAACGATTGACACTTTTTCGCCTTCAATAATATTTGAAGCTTCTAGTAATGCTTCATCTATAGTAATGCTACCAATATAATTTAAATCGGCACCAGTAACTTTTACTCTATGTATTTTTGATTTTACTACTTCTATTTGCATATTGCAAAGTTAAAATTAATTTAGTGAAATGGTATCTATAAGTCTTATTTTATTAATAAAAACTGCAATAAATGCACGATATTTTTTGTTTTTACTTTTTTTAATACAAGATAATAAAGTAGCTTCGTCTGTAATCTCAAAATATTCTAATTCAATTGATGGATGTAATAAGAACATTTTTGAAACAAATGCAAATACTTGTTTAGCACTATTTTTTTTGAATTTTTCTTTTGCTTGGTTTAATATCTTAAAAATAAGTGCTGCTTCTTTTCTTTCTTTATCTGACAAACGCTCATTTCTAGAACTCATTGCCAAACCATTTGATTCTCTATAAATAGCACAACCTATTATAGTTACTGGAATTTTGTATTTTGAAACTAATTTTTTTACAATCTGTAATTGTTGAAAATCTTTCTCGCCAAAATAAGAATTTGTTGGTTTTACAATTTCAAACAAACGTTTTACAATTGTACCAACTCCATCAAAATGACCAGGTCTAAACTTACCTTCCATTTGATGTTCTAGTCCATCAAAATCATAATGTTGAGAAATAGTATTGCCTTCATAAATATCATCTACCGAAGGTGCATATACAATAATATCATTAGAAACACTTTTTATTTTTTCGACATCAGAATCTAAAGTTCTTGGATATTTTGCTAAATCTTCAGGATTGTTAAACTGTGTAGGGTTTACGAAAATACTCACAACAGTAAGGTTATTGTTTTGTAAGGATTCTTTCAACAAAGACAAATGCCCTATATGAAGTGCTCCCATAGTTGGAACAAAACCTATAGTGCTAGAATTATTTGTAACCGACTTTAAATGAGCAACTAAATCAACCTGATTATTGAAAATATACATCTATCTTTTCTTAAAATGTGTTGCAAACTTAAGATTTTAGTTAATAACTGCATAAATTTTTGTAATTTTGCCTGTTTTTTGTTGACAATAAGTAAAGTAAATTACAATATGGAGGAAAAGAGGATATTATACGTATCGTCAGAAGTGGTGCCTTATCTTGCTGAAAATGAGGTATCTTTAATGTCTTATGATGTGCCAAAAATGGTCAATGACCAAGGAGGACAAATTAGGATATTTATGCCTAGATACGGGAATATTAATGAACGAAGACATCAATTGCATGAAGTAATTAGACTTTCGGGTATGAATTTGGTTGTTAATGATTTGGATATGCCATTAATTATTAAAGTAGCATCAATTCCCAAAGAAAGAATTCAGGTTTATTTTATAGATAATGATGAATATTTCAAAAGAAAAGCCACCTTTACTGACGAAGAAGGAGTGCTTTATGCTGATAATGATGAGCGAGCTATTTTCTTTGCAAAAGGTGTAGTCGAAACAGTAAAAAAGCTAAATTGGGTTCCAGACATCATTCATGTTCACGGTTGGATGGCAGCAATGCTACCTATATATATGAAACATTTTTATAAAGACGAAGCATTATTTGCCGAAACTAAAATTGTAACCTCGGTATATGGGCAATCTTTTGAAGGCAGTTTAAACCTTGAAATGAGTAATAAAATAAAGTTTGATGGTGTTCCTGCTTCTGCGGTAATAGATTTAGAAACGCCCAACTACGAGAACATCATTAAAGCTACAATACAACACTCTGATGGTATTATCATTGCATCAGAAAACGTCTCTTCAAGTTTAACAAAATATATAGAGTCATCAGGAAAACCTTTTTTACCTTTCACGCCGAAAGAAAGATTTGCTGAGGCTTATACTTTATTTTACAAAAACGAGATGTTATAATTAAAATTTTTTACAAAAACATGAACGAGAATTCATATATAAAATTATTTTTATTTGCCTTAAGCACAATACTTTTTGCCTCTTGCGAGAATGACTTTAATGAAGTTGGTACCTACATTGTTGGAAATGATCATTTTGAATTTGGAGATAAAGAAACCTATCTAGTTAATGCCACAAATCCATTTTATGATGCTGTCGAATCTTCAAACCTTACAGTAAATCCTATAGGAATATATTACAATCCTGTTTTTGGAGAAACAAAAGCTAATTTTGCAACTCAATTGCAATTAGCTTCGCCAAACCCTACCATTGACCTTGCATTAGTTCCGATTATTGAAAGTGTTAAATTAAATATTCCTTATTTTGTAAAAGCATCCAAAACAGTCACCAATACTGATGGTACTCATACCTATGTGTTAGATTCTATTTTTGGGTCTTCTACTTCTAATAAAATTAAATTATCTGTTTACGAATCGGGTTACCTAATAAGAGGAAATGTAGACCCTATAACTGGAGAATCATACCCTTTTTATAATGATCAAAATTCTGATTTTGACGCTGCAAAAGGAGCATTATTATACGATGTTACTGCATCACAACATTTTGTTTTTAGTCCTGCTGAATACTCTGAAGATGTAACAGAAGAAGGTACAACAACCACTACAACAAAATATTATCCGCCTGCAATGCGAATTGATTTGAATAAAGATTTTTTTCAATCAAAAATATTTACAGCAGCAGATGCTCCAGGAAAATTATTAAACAATAATATTTTTAATGAGTATTTTAAGGGATTATACTTTAAAGTAGAGAATTCTGGTTCAGACCAAGGAAATTTAGCATTAATGAATTTTAAAGCAGGAACAGTTACAATAAAATACAAACAATATAAAACAGCACCTACCCTAACGACACCTACTCCTGAAAAAGAAAATAAAACAATTGTTTTAAATTTATCTGGAAAATCTGTAAGTTTGATTGAAAATTCACCAGTAAACCTTTCAAATAGTAAAAGATTGTATATAAAAGGAGGAAGAAACGGTTCTATGGCTGAGATTGAACTATTTAATCCAGAAGACCTTAATTCAAATGGTGTTTCAGATGAATTAGAACAAATAAGAGCAAATAAATGGTTGGTAAACGATGCGAGTTTAACATTTACAATTGATGCAACTGCAATGAATGTGGGTGTTGAAAAAGCCATTGAAGCACAACGAGTTTATTTATACGATATCAATAACAAAAAACCAATAACAGATTATTATACAGATTTATCAAGTTCATCAAACACTAAAAATGCCAAAAAAGTTCTAGGAGGTATTCTAGAAAAAGATGCCTCAGGAAGAGGGACACAATATAAAATACGATTGACCAATTATATTCGATATTTGATTAGTAGCGATACTATAACGAATGTAAAATTAGGATTGGTTGTTACCGAAGATATTAGCTCAGTAACAAACAGAAAATTAAAAATAGAAACTGCAAATGGTATAAAAGCAATACCATCAGCATCAGTATTAAACTCATTTGGGACTATATTATACGGAAGCAATATTCCAGTTTCTGATCCAGATTATGCAAAAAGATTAAAACTAGAAATTTATTATACAAAACCTAAACAAAACTAATTATGTGTGGAATTGTCGGATACATAGGATATAGAGAAGCCTATCCAATTATTATAAAAGGACTAAAAAGACTAGAGTACAGAGGTTATGATAGTGCAGGACTCATGCTTTTTGATGGTAAAGATTTAAAACTTACCAAAACAAAAGGTAAAGTTTCTGATTTAGAAGAAAAAGCAAAAGAAATTACCCAAGATGGAAACATAGGAATGGGTCATACTCGCTGGGCAACTCACGGAGTTCCGAATGATGTAAACTCTCATCCACACTTATCAAACTCAGGTAATTTAGCTATTATTCATAACGGAATTATAGAAAATTATTTGCCGTTAAAAAAAGAATTAATCAAACGTGGTTACACATTTCATTCAGATACAGATACCGAAGTTTTGGTAAATTTAATTGAAGAAGTTCAGAAAAAAGATAATCTAAAACTAGGAAAAGCAGTTCAAGTTGCTCTAAACCAAGTTGTAGGAGCATATGCAATTTGTGTTTTTGACAAACAAAAACCAGATGAGATAATTGTTGCTCGTTTAGGAAGTCCGTTAGCCATAGGTGTTGGTGAAAATGAATTCTTTATTGCTTCAGATGCATCACCATTTATTGAGTATACTTCAAACGCTATTTATCTAGAAGATGAAGAAATGGCAATAGTGCGTTTGAACAAACCATTAAAAATCAGGAAAATAAAAGATGATACATTAGTAGATCCTTATGTTCAAGAACTTCAAATGAATTTGGAGCAAATTGAAAAAGGTGGTTACGATCATTTTATGTTGAAAGAAATTTACGAACAACCAAGCGTAATTAAAGATACCTACAGAGGACGATTATTATCTAATCAAGGTATTATTCAAATGGCTGGAGTCGAAGATAATCTTGAAAAATTCTTAAATGCAGACCGTATACTAATTGTTGCTTGCGGTACATCTTGGCATGCAGGATTAGTTGCAGAATATATTATAGAAGAATTTGCAAGAATACCTGTTGAGGTAGAATATGCATCAGAATTCAGATATAGAAACCCTATTATCAACAAAGGCGATGTTGTTATTGCAATTTCTCAATCTGGAGAAACAGCAGATTCATTAGCAGCAATTAAATTAGCAAAAGAAAAAGGAGCATTTGTATTTGGAGTTTGTAATGTAGTTGGATCATCTATTTCTAGAGAAACTCATGCTGGAGCATATACACACGCAGGACCAGAAATTGGTGTGGCATCTACAAAAGCATTTACAACACAAATTACAGTATTAACTATGATTGCTTTGCGTCTTGCAAAAGCAAAAGGAACATTGTCAAATTCTGATTTTCACCGCTACTTACAAGAATTAGAAATAATTCCAGAAAAAGTATTAGAAGCATTAGAAACTAATGATAAAGCAAAAGAAATTGCTGCAAAATTTAAAGATGCTCCGAATTGCCTTTATTTAGGTAGAGGATACAATTTTCCAGTAGCTTTAGAAGGTGCTTTAAAATTAAAAGAGATATCCTATATTCATGCCGAAGGTTATCCTGCCGCAGAAATGAAACATGGTCCAATTGCATTGATTGATGAGCATATGCCAGTTGTTGTAATCGCACCAAAACAAGGTCATTATGACAAAGTAGTAAGTAACATTCAAGAAATCAAATCTCGAAGCGGAAAAATTATAGCAATTGTTACAAAAGGAGATACTCAAGTAAGAGAATTGGCAGATTATGTGATTGAAGTTCCAGAAACATCTGATGCTTTATCGCCATTATTAACTACAATTCCTTTACAACTATTGTCATATCACATCGCAGTTATGAGAGGTTGTAATGTTGATCAACCTAGGAATTTGGCAAAATCAGTTACAGTAGAATAATAAAACACATATTTTTTTATCAAAAGCGAGAAATTTTCTCGCTTTTTTTTATTGTCAAATATTCAAGTTTTTTCACAAATAGTATGTATGCATAGTATTTATTTCGACTTTTATATTAAAAAGTTAATAAAATCATAAGAAAACAATATTATTAGATTAATAATTATTACTTGAATAATTTATGATTACCCAAAATTTAGGTAAGTTTTTTTAGTAATGTCAAAAATATTTGTAATTTGGCAACATAAACTAACTAAAATTTAACCCAATGAAAAAAATGTACTTAATTATTCTGTCATTGTTTTTTTGTGCTGTAAATTACGCACAAAATACAGTTTCAGGAACAGTTACAGACAGTAACAATCAGCCTGTTTTATTAGCCAATATTAAAATTATTGGTGACACTGCAGGAACAACAACAGATGCTGAAGGAAAATTTTCTTTAAAAACATCTAAAAAGCCACCTTACTCAATCGAAATCACGAGTGTAGGATATGCTTCTAAAAGAGTTGAAATCAAATCAGAATCTCAAAAAGTAGCTGTTGTTTTAGAAAGTGAAGAAACAAAACTAAACGAAATCGTTTTGTCGGCTTCCAGAACTCCAGAGAGAGTACGAGAATCCCCAGTAACTATAGAAAGAATGGGAATTAAAGACATCAAAAAAACTGCTTCTCCAACTTTTTATGATGGTTTAGAAAACCTTAAAGAGGTACAAATGAACACAAGTAGTATGTCATTTAAATCTATTAACACGCGTGGTTTTGCAACAGTATCAAACAATCGTTTTATGCAATTGGTAGATGGTATGGATAATTCATCACCTTTATTAAACTTTGTTTTAGGTAACTTAATTGGGTTGTCTGAAATTGATGTTCAAAGCGTTGAGTTATTACCTGGAGCTTCTTCTGCTTTGTATGGTGCAAATGCCTTTAATGGTATTTTATTTATGAATAGCAAAAGCCCATTTACTAGTCAAGGAATTACAGCTTATGCAAAATACGGACAAACAAATCAAAAAGCTGCCGGATCAAATGATTATTACGATTATGGTATAAGAGTAGCTCACGCATTTGACAAACATTTTGCGGCAAAAGCAAATTTTACTTTTATGAAAGGTACCGATTGGTATGCTACAGATTATAGAGATAAAGATTTAGTAAACAATGTAGGTTTAGATAGATCATATTATAATTATAATGGTATAAATGTTTATGGAGATGAAGCTACAACAAATATTAAAGGTGTTGGAAGAAAATTATTCCAAAAAGGATTAATACCTGAATCAGCAATAAATTTATTACCAGATTATAATGTAAGTAGAACTGGTTATAACGAAACTGATTTAACAGATAGCAAAGTAAGAAATGCAAAAGCAGATGTATCATTACATTACAAACCTTTTGCTAATGATTTTGAAATTATTTGGAATAGTAAATTTGGATACGGTAACACCGTTTATCAAGGTGCGAACAGATATTACTTGAACAACTTTTTTATGCAACAACATAAAATTGAGTTAAAAGGTAAAAACTTTTTCTTAAGAGGATACACAACAACAGAAGACGGTGGTAAATCTTATGATATGACTTTTACAGCTCTTAATGTTAATAGAAAATGGAAAGATGATAGTACTTGGTTTGGGCAATATGCAGGAGCATATATTTCATCTACTTTAGCTGGAGCAACTCCAGAACAAGCACATGCTATTTCTCGAGGAGTTGCTGATAAAGAAAGATTTTTGCCGGGATCTCAAAATTTCAAAAATGCATTTAAAGAAGTAACAAATGAAGCAGATGTACTTAGAGGTTCTAAATTGGTAGACAATTCAAGAATTTATCATTCTGATGCAAATTATAACTTTAAAGATTTGTTTAAACCATTAGAAATTCAGGTTGGTGGATCATACAGATTATATGAGTTAAACTCTCATGG
>JAYTVI010000190.1:0-3707 GCA_043744095.1 Flavobacterium sp. | reverse complement strand
ATTTTTGATAAAGTGAGCGAATTAAATAGAAAAAATAATTTGCTAAAAGCAAAATATGAAAGCGATGCCAAATATTGCAGAATTCATAAAAGAATAGTCGAACAAGGAAAAATCACAAATCGTGAAAGTGAATTATTTGAAGCGTTGCAAGGAATAAAAATTAAAGCTGACGATAAAGTATTGCAAAACAGCAAATTGCTTAACAATGAAAGTTATTTCAATTCGTTAATGATGCAATTAACATTAAATCAATTTGTTACGATTAATAAAATTAAGTTAGATGATTCATCGTCAGACTTTATAAATCATTTAGTTGTTAGAGAATATATGAACGAATATCAAGGAAAATCGCAATGGTAACTATTGAATTTGAAAATAAAACTAAACTACTAATAGACAGTTTAAAAGGAGTTTGCGCTTCGTATGGGTTAGGAAACGATGGAAATGAATTTAAAATCATTACACAAGTTTTCTTGTATAAATTTATGAATGATAAGTTTACGCACGAAGTAAAAAAAGCAGATGCTACATTAAAAACTGCCGTTAGTTGGGAAAAAGAAATTAACAAATATTCTGATGGCGATTATAAAATGTTGCTCAAACAATTAGGAGCAGATACGGCAAAGTTGAGAAAAGACCATTACATTTCGTATTTGTTTGACAAACAAAATGAACCTGAATTTGCCAAAACTTTTGATGATACTTTGCGAGATATTGCAATAACCAACAATGATATTTTCTCTGTAAAAACAGAGGGTGGTTCAAAAATAACCTTGTTTGACAGAGTTAGCGAGTTTATAACTGATACATCTAAAAGAGATGATTTTTGTAGAGCACTTATAAACAAATTGATTGGTTTTAGTTTTGAAGAAATTTTCAATCAGAAGTATGATTTTTTTGCAACTGTATTTGAATATCTCATAAAAGATTACAACAAAGATGGTGGCGGAAAGTATGCCGAATATTACACTCCGCACGCTGTAGCCAAAATTATGGCTGCAATTTTAGTTGATAAAAATGCTGATATAAACGATGTAACTTGTTATGACCCAAGTGCAGGATCGGGAACGCTGTTAATGAATTTGGCGCACGCCATTGGAGAAGAAAAGTGTGCCATTTACTCACAAGATGTTTCGCAAAAATCGAGTAGTTTATTGCGACTGAATTTAATTTTGAATAATCTGGTGCATTCTATACAAAATGTAGTTCAAGGAGATACAATGCTTAATCCTTTTCACAAAGATGAAAATGGAGATTTACTAAAATTTGACTATATCGTATCAAACCCACCATTTAAACTAGATTTTGCCGATACTAGAGAAAATTTAACCAACAAAACCAACAACGAACGCTTTTTTGCTGGAATACCAAATATTCCCAAAACTGACAGAAATAAAATGTCTATTTATACTTTGTTTTTACAACACATTATGTTTACGCTATCTAGCAAAGGCAAAGCGGCTATTGTTGTGCCAACAGGTTTTATAACAGCGCAGAGCGGTATTGAATTTAAAATTCGTGAAAAAATGGTAAAAAGCAAAATGTTGCGTGGCGTAGTTTCAATGCCTAGTAATATTTTTGCAACAACGGGTACAAATGTTTCCATTTTGTTTTTAGATAAAGAAAACAGCAAAGGCGATATTGTTTTGATGGATGCCTCAAAATTGGGTACTACCGTAAAAGACGGAAAAAACCAGAAAACACTACTTTCAGATAATGAGGAAGATTATATAATTGAAACTTTTAACAACCACGAAGCCAAAGAAGATTTTACGGTTGTTGTTTCTTATGACGACATCAAAGCCAAAAACTATTCGTTGAGTGCAGGACAATATTTCGATGTGAAAATTAAGTATTCTGATATTTCACAAGACGAATTTAAAACTAAAATGGTCGAATTTTCAACCAATTTAAAAGATTTATTTACAGAAAGCAAAACTTTAGAATTGGATATTTTAAAACAATTGGAGGGTTTGCAATATGAGTAATACTGTAAAATATTTACCAATAAAAGATCTCTTGACTGAAATAATTGACAATAGAGGTAAATCAGTACCAACTGTAATTCAAGGTTTTCCACTTATTGCTACTAACTGTATTAAACATTCAAGTATATATCCAACTTTTGATAAAGTTCGCTACGTTGACGAGTTAACAATGAAAACTTGGTTTAGATCTCATTTGAAACCTAATGACATACTATTTGTAAACAAAGGAACACCAGGCAGAGTTTGCCTTGTTCCAGATCCTGTCACATTTTGTGCTGCGCAAGATATGATGGGTTTCAGATGCAATGACGAATTAATTAATTATAAATATTTATTTGCAGCACTAAGATCTAATGAACTTCAAAAAATTATTCAAAATAATCATGTTGGCCTTGTTATACCACATTTCAGAAAACAAGATTTATCAAGTTTATTAATTCCAATCAAACCGAAAGCAGAACAAGATTTTATTGGAAATCTTTACGTATCATTATCAGAAAAAATTGAAATTAACAATAAAATCAATATCGAGTTGGAGGCAATGGCAAAAACGTTGTACGATTATTGGTTTGTTCAGTTTGATTTTCCAGATAAAAGCGGTAAACCATATAAAGCTAACGGTGGTAAAATGATTTACAATACAGAATTAAAACGAGAAATTCCTGTTGGTTGGAATGTAGAGAAATTAAGACATTGGATTGACAAAGATAAAAGTGGAGATTGGGGAAAAGATAATGAGGAAGGAAACTATAATCAAAAAGTATATTGCATAAGAGGAGCAGATATAAATGGACTAAACGGGAAAGGAAATTTACAATCGCCTGTTAGATATATTATTGAAAAGAATCTATTTAAAACACTTGAGCCTCACGATTTAATTATAGAAATTTCTGGAGGAAGTCCAACGCAATCAACAGGACGGCTTGCATTTGTAACAAATGAAACGTTAGACCGATTTGATGCACCGTTAATTTGTTCAAACTTTTGTAAAGCTATTACTTTAAAAAATAGCACTTTATTTTATAATTTCATTTACGAATGGAATAGAGCGTATGATAATGGAATATTATTTGGTTATGAAGGAAAAACAAGCGGATTGAAAAATTTATTATTTGATTCCTTTGTGAGTTCATACGATACCGTTATTCCAGATGATACTATTGCGGAAAGGTTTTATAATTTTATGAAACCTATTCAATCTAAAAAACAAAAAAATTTATTAGAAAATGAACAATTAACTGAACTTCGAGATTGGTTATTACCAATGCTAATGAATGGACAAGTAACCATTAGTGATGATGTAAATAGTAAAACAGATGAGGTTTTGGCTATGGTTGCAGAGCCAAGTGAGGTTTATAAAAAAACTAAAAACACTTCTGAAAAAAAAAGCAAAAAAGTAAAAACACCAGTTATAAAACTAAATAATGTTGATGTTTATAAAAGGACGCTTTTAGCAGCCGAAATAGTGTATCAATATAA
Source organism: Flavobacterium sp. (assembly GCA_043744095.1). Lineage (GTDB taxonomy): Bacteria > Bacteroidota > Bacteroidia > Flavobacteriales > Flavobacteriaceae > Flavobacterium. The sequence continues at coordinate 240 of JAYTVI010000190.1, read as the reverse complement.
AAACGAATATACACTTGGGCATTTAAAACTTCAAAAAATGCTGTATTTGTGCAAAGAGTCAGAAAATATGAATTTGCCAATGAATTTTTTAAAACAAGCAATGGGACCTTATGATAACGTGTTGGCTCGCTCTCTTGACAAGCAATTTGAAGAAAAAAAATGGTTTAAATATCAAAACGGGGACGGTTTGAAATATATACCTTTAGAAAATTGCGGTAAACATTCCGAAGATTTTAATAA
>JAYTVI010000189.1:0-13106 GCA_043744095.1 Flavobacterium sp. | reverse complement strand
CCATCGCTTGCAACGCCAACTCAACCTACTTGTACAACGGCTACTGGTTCGGTTGTTTTAAATGGTTTGCCTAGCGGAACTTGGACTATCAATCAATCTGGAACGGTTACTTCAACTTACTCTAGTAGTGGTGCATCGTATACCGTGACTGGTTTGGCTGTTGGTACCTATACTTTTTCTGTAACCAATGCTGCAACTTGTATTTCGGGTGTTTCTGCTATAGCTACTATCAATTCTCAACCTGCAACACCTGCAACTCCAACGCTTGCAACGCCAACTCAACCTACTTGTACAACGGCTACTGGTTCGGTTGTTTTGAATGGTTTGCCTGCTGGTGCTTGGACTATCAATCAATCGGGAACGGCTACTTCAACTTACTCTAGTAGTGGTGCATCCTATACCGTAACTGGTTTGGTTGCTGGTTCCTATACTTTTACTGTAACCAATGCTGCAACTTGTATTTCGGGTGTTTCTGCTATAGCTACTATCAATTCTCAACCCGCAACACCTGCAACTCCAACGCTTGCAACGCCAACTCAACCTACTTGTACAACGGCTACTGGTTCGGTTGTTTTAAATGGTTTGCCTGCTGGTGCTTGGGCTATCAATCAATCGGGAACGGCTACTTCAACTTACTCTAGTAGTGGTGCATCCTATACCGTAACTGGTTTGGCTGTTGGTACCTATACTTTTACTGTAACCAATGCTGCAACTTGTATTTCTACGTCTACTACGCCAGTAATTATCAATACACAACCAACTACTCCTAGTATTCCAACTATTGGAATTGTAACTCAACCAACCTGTGCAACATCAACTGGTTCAGTTGAATTATCTGGATTACCTAGCGGAAATTGGACAATCAATCCAGGTGGAATTGCGGCATCAGGTTCATCAATTACAATTGCTGGTTTATCTAATGGAATTTATAATTATACTGTTACAAACAACTCGGGTTGCACATCATTAACAACAAGTAATATAACAATCAATTTACAGCCTACTACTCCTTCATCACCAATGATTGGAACAATAATAGCTCCAACATGTATATTATCAACTGGCTCAATTGAATTAACAAGTTTACCTTCAGGAAATTGGACAATTAACCCTGGATCAATAACCGGAAGTGGTGCAACAAAAGTCATTTCTGGTTTATCAACTGGAAATTATACTTTTACTGTTACAAACAGTGTTGGTTGTACTTCCTTGCCATCATCTATTGCAAATATACCATTACAACCAATTACACCAGTTTCCCCAACAATTAATACTATTATTCATCCAACATGTACTACTATAACTGGAGTAATTGAATTAAACAATTTACCATTAGGAAATTGGGAAATTAATCAATTAGGAACAAGTACAAATACCTATACAGGATCTGGAAATACTTTTACAACACCTGATTTGAATACTGGAAATTATACTTTTACAGTTAAAAATAGTGATGGTTGCACCTCATCTATTTCTGGTAACGCAATTATAAATCCCCAACCACCAATACCACAACCTGAATTAGAAAGTGGAGTATTTTGTGTCAATCAAGAAACTGGAGTAATTATTAGAAAATTTATTTTAGACACCAAGTTAGATAATACACATACCTTTGTTTGGTATTTAAATAATATAATTATTCCTTTACAAACTGGAAATACATTAGAAGTGCTAGAACCAGGTATATATAGCGTGATTGCAACAAATACATTTGGATGTGCATCAAATTTGGTTTCAGCTGTTGTTATAAAATCATATATTGGTCAAGAAATTTCATTAGTTTCTAGTGGTTCGTTTAATGATAGTACAACTGTTACTACATACGTTTCGCCAACAAGTTCTGAATTTATGTATCAATTAGACAATGGACCATTTCAAAGCAGTTCAATCTTTGAAAATGTATCACCAGGAACACATACAGTTAAAGTTAAAGATGTAGCAGATTGTACCGATTTACAAGTAGAAATTACTATATTAGGGTATCCAAAATTCTTTACTCCAAACGATGACAATTATAATGACACTTGGAATATTATAGGTTCTAAAAATCAAAACGAACAGACAATAAATATCTATGATCGATATGGCGTATTTTTAAAACAAATAAGTCCGACAAGTTCTGGCTGGGATGGTACTTTTAATGGACAAAAACTCCCTGCAGAAGACTACTGGTTTACAGTTAAATACACTGAAAATAACCAACTAAAAACATTCAAAAGCCATTTTGCATTAAAGCGATAATAAAATAGTTACTATCAAAATTTAATATAATTAAAAAGAGATTGAAAAAAACAAAATTCTCTCTCAATTAAATTCCTATTTTTGTAGTACAAAACTATAACACAACTATTGTATGCTAATTATTGGAATTGCAGGCGGAACAGGTAGCGGAAAAACTACAGTCGTACATCAAATTATGAACGAACTGCCTCAAACAGAAGTCGGAATCATCTCTCAAGACTCCTATTATAAAGAAAACAACAACTTAAGTTTTGATGAAAGAGCATTAATCAATTTTGATCATCCAAGAGCTATTGATTTTGATTTATTAGTAACCCATCTAAAAAATTTAAAAGCTGGAGAAACCATAAACCAACCCGTATATTCCTTTGTGACACACAATAGAACCGACGATACCATATCAACACATCCTAGAAAAGTAATGATAGTAGAAGGAATTCTAATATTAGCACATCCAGAATTGAGAGACTTATTTGATGTAAAAATCTTCGTACATGCAGATTCAGACGAACGATTAATACGCCGTTTAAAAAGAGACATTGCAGAACGTGGACGAGATATGGATGAAGTCTTAAACCGCTACCAATCAACATTAAAACCAATGCACCAACAATTTATAGAACCAACAAAAGCCTTTGCCGACATCATCATACCAAACGATAAATACAACACCGTAGCCATCGACGTAGTAAGAGCAGTAATAAACCAACGTATCTTATAAAATATGTATTTTTAGGAGCTGATCCCGCTATCCATTGCAATCTTTTTTTCAGTAAAAACCTCAAAAAAGGATTTCCATTACTATCGGGGCTTATATCTTTGACAAGTTTTAAAAATATGAATAACGTATCTTTGAAATAACAATTAATAAGCAAAACGAGTTGGCAAAATTCTATCTGGGCGAAATACATCTTAGATGATATTGTATATTTTAGGTTAATCCACCTCGTTTCTATTACATTACGAATCACAATAGTACTTAAAGACCAAATTTATATTTGGATCTTGTATAAAAAATGAGCAAAGATTGATGTGATATTTTGTTTATTGAAACTAAAACAAAAGTTATGAATTTAAAGTATTCTGTTGGTCTTGATGTATCGAGTAAAAAAATTGATGTTTGCATTAATGTTATTGATGCTATGCAAAAGGTTACTGTTAAGTCTAGTACACAAATTAGTAACACAAGAAAAGGATTTAAGGCATTAGAATTGTGGATTGTAAAGCATAAAAAAGAAGCTATTCCTTTAGTTATTTGTATGGAAGCTACAGGAATTTATCATGAAAACTGTGCGTATTTTTTGAATGAAAAAGGATTTAAATTGTCAATAATTTTACCAAACAAAGCAAAAAAATATTTAGAAGCCTTGGGTTTAAAGTCGAAAAATGACAGTATTGATGCTAAAGGATTATCACAAATGGGAGCAGAACAGTGTTTAGAACAATGGCAATCAATGGGAACTTTTTTTTATGAGTTACGACTATTGACAAGACAACATCAAAACGTAACAGAATTAAAAACAGTTTTAAAAAATCAATTAGACGCCTTGAGTTACGCCATGCATCAATTGGATTCAGTTACCAATCAATTAAAACAAACAATACTATTGTTTGAAACACAAATAAAAGAATTGGAAAAAGAAATGAAAAAACATTTAAAATCCAATCAAGAAGTAGATGATAAAGTACAGAATATTGTAAAAATGAAAGGACTTGGTGTTTTGACAATAGCAACGATATGAGCCGAAACTAATGGGTTTATATTGTTTAAAAATTACAAACAAGTAGTATCTTATGCAGGTTACGATGTAGTTGAAGCACAATCAGGAACACGAGTTGGGAAAACAAAAATATCAAAAAGAGGAAATTCAAGAATACGAAGAGCATTGCATATACCATCGCTAGTTGTTATACAATGTAAAGTAAAACCTTTTAAAGAATTATTTGATAGAACCTACCAAAAGCACGGTATAAAAATGAAAAGTTATGTCGCAGTTCAAAAGAAAATATTGATGATGATTTATCATTTATGGAAAAAGAATGAAGTTTATGATGCAAATTATCAAATAAACATCCAAGAAGAGGAGCAAAAGTTATCCTCTCGGGCAAGTGTCATCGAAGATGACAAAATAGAAAAAAATAGCCCCAACATAAAAGCTGAGGCTACACAAGGTAAACATCCAGTGAATTATCGCAAGAAGTTTCCTCTCGGTAGCACAAAAATAGAAAAATTAACAATATAAATTAGATATTGAAGATAGTACCTAAAAAATAAAAACTCAAATGGAAGAAACCTATAAAAACAAATCATGGTACAAATTCTTAAGTAACAAATACGTTTGGGTGCTCTTGTTTTTTATTACCTGGATGACATTTCTAGACAACTATTCCTATTTTGATCATCGCATTCTAAACAAAGAAATTGACGAACTTGAAGACAATAAAAAATACTATCTAGAAGAAATTTCCAAAGACAATCAAAACATCAAGAAACTTAAGAACCCTGATGAAATAGAAAGATATGCTCGAGAAAAATACTATATGAAAAAAGACAGTGAAGATATTTACATCATAGAATTTGAAGGAGATACTACCAAAATAAAAGAATAAGATTTCATAAATAATAGTTTTTTAAAATAAATTCAATGAAAAATAATTTATTCAAAGATTTCCAACCCATATCCTCAAAACAATGGAAACAACAAATCCAATTTGAATTAAAAGGAGAAGATTACAATGAAAAACTAGTATGGAATTCGCCAGAAGACATCAAAGTAAAACCCTTTTATCATAAAGACGAATTAGGAGATTTATTCAATAACAAACCAAGAACGACAACCTTCAAAATAGGTCAAAACATATTTGTACAAGACCTTCAAAAATCGATTTCTAGAGCAATAGATAGCATCAATCGTGGCGCAGACAGCATTTGTTTTACAATCGATGACCCAACAACAGATGTTACAAAATTATTAGAAAACCTTTCTTTAGAAAAAACATCCATCCACTTTGATTTATCATTTTTTTCAATCGATATCGTAAAAAAAATTGAAAAAATTGCCAACGAAAAAAAAGCATCAATATATTGTAATATCGACCCAATTGGTCATTTGGCAAAAGACGGAAATTGGTTTAAAACTCCAGAAAAAGATAATTTTGAAACTTTAAAAATCCTTTCAAAAGAAATCAAAAACAGTTCTTTACTAGCAATAAATTTAGGATTGTACCAAAATTCTGGAGCCAATATAATACAACAATTAGCCTACAGTATAGCCCACGTAAACGAATATTTTAATCGAATAGAAACAATTTCAAAACCAATTGTTTTTAAAGTTTCAGTCGGAACCAATTACTTCTTCGAAATTGCAAAACTCAGAGCTTTACGCATACTTTTCAATACCATAGCAAAAGAGTACAACCATAATTTAGATTGCCACATTCTGGTTTCACCTACAAAACGCAACAAAACTATTTATGATTATAATGTAAATATGTTGCGCACTACAACCGAATGTATGTCGGCAATTTTGGGCGGTTCAGATACCATTACCAATTTATCATACGATGCATTGTATCACAAAGACAACGAATTTGGTGATAGAATTTCTAGAAACCAATTGTTGATACTCAAAAACGAAAGCTACTTCGACAAAGTAAATAATCCCGCTGATGGTAGTTATTATATCGAAAATATAACCCTACAAATGGCAGAAAAAGCTTTGTTATTATTTAAAGAAATAGAGACAAACGGTGGTTTTTTAAAATTACTAAACGAGGGAGTTATAAAAAAGAGAATCCAAGAAAGTGCAGACAAAGAACAAGAATTATTCAACTCTGGTAAAGAAATTTTATTGGGAACCAACAAATATCCTAACAAAAATGACAAAATGAAAAACGAGTTAGAGTTATTCCCTTTTGTAAAAATAAAACCTCGAAAAACTATTATCACACCTATTATCGAAAAAAGATTGGCTGAGAAAATAGAACAAGAAAGGTTAAGTCAAGAATAAAACAAATAATTATTGTTATAAAACTACCGTTTAAATTTTTTTAAAAATATAAAAATTGAGAAAAAATCTTCAACATATAACGCTTTCTAACCAAAAAGAAACTGTCAACCATCAAACAACAACCGACAATTTCAATACGGCAGAAGGAATTGAGCTTAAACCATCATATTCAAAAGAAGACATCGAAAATTTAGAGCATCTTGATTTTGGAGCAGGTTTTGCACCCAATCTTCGTGGTCCATATGCAACTATGTTTGTGCGTAGACCTTGGACTATTCGTCAATATGCTGGATTTTCTACAGCCGAAGAAAGTAATGCTTTTTACAGAAGAAATCTAGCTTCTGGACAAAAAGGGCTTTCAATTGCATTTGATCTACCAACCCATCGAGGTTACGATTCAGATCACGAAAGAGTTGTTGGCGATGTAGGTAAAGCTGGTGTTGCTATTGATAGTGTGGAAGATATGAAAATTCTTTTCGACCAAATTCCACTCAATGAAATGTCGGTTTCTATGACAATGAATGGTGCAGTTTTACCCATTATGGCTTTTTATATTGTTGCTGCAGAGGAACAAGGCGTTGCTCCTAACCTACTTCAAGGAACAATACAAAATGATATTTTGAAGGAATTTATGGTTCGCAATACTTATATATATCCTCCTACGCCTTCTATGAAAATTATTGCTGATATTTTTGAATATACCAGCAAAAAAATGCCAAAATTCAACTCCATTTCTATTTCAGGTTACCATATGCAAGAAGCTGGAGCAACTGCTGATATTGAATTGGCTTATACACTAGCAGATGGTTTAGAATATATTCGCACAGGACTATCAACCGGTATGAAAATAGATGAGTTTGCTCCTCGCCTATCTTTTTTCTGGGCTATTGGTATGAATCATTTTATGGAAATTGCCAAAATGCGTGCCGGAAGAATGATATGGGCAAAATTAGTAAAACAATTCAACCCAAAAGAAGACAAATCATTAGCATTAAGAACCCATTGCCAAACATCAGGATGGAGTTTAACAGAGCAAGATCCTTTTAATAATGTAGCAAGAACTACAATTGAAGCAATGGCTGCAGCATTTGGCGGAACACAATCCTTACATACCAATGCATTAGACGAAGCAATTGCTTTACCAACAGATTTTTCTGCAAGAATAGCACGCAATACTCAAATTTTTATTCAAGAAGAAACCAAAATCACCAAAACAGTCGATCCTTGGGCAGGCAGTTATTATGTAGAAAGTTTAACCAACGAAATTGCAGAAAAAGCTTGGGCATTAATCGAAGAAGTAGAACAATTAGGCGGAATGACAAAAGCAATCGAAGCTGGAATTCCGAAATTGAGAATCGAAGAAGCCGCAGCAAGAAAGCAAGCTCGAATAGATTCTAACCAAGATATTATAGTAGGAGTCAACAAATACCGATTAGAAAAAGAAGATCCGTTGCAGATACTAGATGTAGATAACCAATTGGTGCGCAAACAACAACTAGAACAACTAGATAAAATAAAAGCAACACGCGATACCGAAAAAGTAAAAGCCAGTTTGGTAAAATTAACTGCAGCTGCAAAGTTGTCATCCGATACTACAAAAGCATTTGCAGAAAATTTAACAGATTCTGAAAGGCTTGAGAATGACAATTTACTATCTTTAGCCATAGAAGCTGCGCGAAATAGAGCGACACTTGGAGAAATAAGTGAAGCACTTGAAGCAGTTTACGGTAGATATAAAGCACAAATTAGAAGTTTTAGTGGCGTGTATAGCAAAGAGATAAAAAACGACGAAAGTTTTGAAAAAGCAAAACAACTTGCCGATGCCTTCGCCAAAAAAGAAGGGCGTCGACCAAGAATTATGATTGCTAAAATGGGACAAGATGGTCACGATCGTGGTGCAAAAGTTGTAGCTACTGGTTATGCCGATGTTGGTTTTGATGTAGATATTGGTCCATTATTTCAAACGCCTGCCGAAGCTGCAAAGCAAGCTATGGAAAATGACGTACATATTCTTGGAGTTTCTTCACTTGCTGCCGGACACAAAACTTTAGTTCCACAAGTAATTGACGAACTTAAAAAGTATGGCCGTGAAGATATTATGGTAATTGTTGGCGGTGTTATACCAGCACAAGATTACCAATTTCTATTTGATGCTGGTGCAGTTGCGGTTTTTGGTCCAGGAACAAAAATTAGTGAGGCAGCGATTAGTATTTTGGAGGTTTTGATGGAGGAATAACCATAATCTTGTCATTCTGACGCAGGAAGAATCTCATTTTAATATTAGTAAAACACCAGCAGAAATGTTGGTGTTTTTTGTTTAAAACTTTGTTCATTTGTTCTAAATACTATATGGAATGTAAAGAGTTTTGTTTTATTTTTGTAACAAATGAATGTTTATGAGTAAAAGTTTAACCTACATAGATTTATTTGCAGGTTGCGGAGGATTATCACTTGGTTTACATCAATCGGGCTGGAAAGGTTTATTCGCAATTGAAAAAAGTATTGATGCTTTCAAAACACTTGAATTCAATTTAATAGAACAAAAACAACATTTTAATTGGCCAAAATGGTTACCCAAAAAACCTCTTGAAATAAATGAAGTTTTAGATAAATATAAATCTCAACTTGAAAAATTAAAAGGTAAGGTTACAATGATTGCAGGTGGACCACCTTGTCAGGGTTTTTCTATGGCTGGTAGACGCAATGAAAATGACTTGAGAAACAAATTAATAAATTCTTATATAGATTTTGTAAAAATTGTTGAACCAAAAATTATATTTTTTGAAAATGTAAAAGGTTTTACAATGGAATTTAAAAAAAATGAAGAAAAAGGAATTGCTTATTCTTTTCAGGTTACTAAAAAACTTGAAGATGCTGGTTACTTTGTAAAAGGTCAATTAGTAAATTTTGGAGATTATGGAGTTCCTCAAAAAAGAACTCGTTTTATACTTATTGGAATTAAGAAAACTTTAAAAAATGCTACACAAGAAAAAGCTGAAGCATTTTTTAGTTCTTTAGAAAATAATAAATTTGATTTTCTAAAAGAAAGAGGATTAAGTGTTCAAACAAATCTTAAAGAAGCGATTTCAGATTTATTTAAACAAAATGGCTTAGAAGAAACACCTCATTATCCAAGTTTTCAATCGGGAATTTATGGAAAAACAAAAGGTAATTATCAGAAATTAATGCGACAAGGAATAACTAATAAGATTGCTGACAGTCATCGTTTCCCAAAACATTCTCAAACTATAATTAATAGATTTAAACTTATTCTTGAAGAAACAGTTGACAGAAGAAATTTTAATATCAGTAAAGAAATTCAAGAAAAGTACAATATAAAAAAACGTACTGTAATTCCATTAAATGAGTTTGATAAAACACCAACCATAACAACTTTACCCGACGATTATATTCATTATCAAGAAGCAAGAATACTGACAGTTCGCGAATATGCACGTATTCAATCTTTTCCAGATTGGTATGAATTTCAAGGTAAATATACCACTGGTGGAAAATTAAGAGTGCAAGAAGTACCACGATATACTCAAATTGGAAATGCAATTCCACCTCTTTTTAGTGAGCAAAGCGGATTGATTTTAAAACAACTATTATAATGGGTAAAGTACGCTTTAGAACTAATGCTGAACTTAAAAGCATTATTGGTAAAGATTTAATTACTGATGATAATATCGCAATTTTAGAATTAGTTAAGAATTCTTTTGATGCAGGATCAAAAAAAGTTGACATAATATTCGAAAATATTATTAATAATTTAGATATAAAATCATATAAAACTAAAAACAATTCAAGAATTTTAATATCTGATTTAGGAAAAGGAATGTCAGAATATGACATTACTGAAAAATGGTTAAACATTGCTTATTCTGAAAAGAAAGAAAAAAAGGAGGAATTTGGTAGAACTCTAGCAGGTAATAAAGGAGTTGGAAGGTTTTCGTGTGATAAACTCGGTAAATATTTAAATATTTATACCAAACAAAAAAGTAATACTAATTATATACTTTTGACAATAAACTGGGTTGAATTTGAAAAGAAAGATGATATCAACTTGAATATCCAAGATATAGAATTTGATCTTATTGAAATTGATGATGTAGATTTTAAAAATAAAACTGGCGTTTTTCCTTTTGAATCTGGAACATTACTTGAAATTTTTTCTTTAAGAGAAGAATGGAGTTTTGACAAAATATTATCTTTAAAAAGACAGTTAGAAAGATTGATAAATCCAAATCAATCTTTTAATTCATTAAAATTTGATATAAACATAATTGCAAATGAGTTTAAAGAAAATGATTTAACAAAACCAGACTATGAAAAAGTTAATGGAATAGTTAAAAATCAAATATTTGAAAAGTTAAACTTTAAGGTAACGAGTATTCAGTCAAAAATTACTGATGATGGAGAACATATTATTACCATTCTAAAAGATAGAGGAAATACAATTTTCACTTTAATTGAAAAAAATCGTTTCATATTATTAAAAAATATAAAAATACATATATACTACCTAAACCCTTATTCAAAGGCGTATTTTACTAAACAAACTGGAATTCGCTCGTTTGATTTTGGTTCCATTTCACTTTTTATTAATGGATTCAGAATACCTCCTTATGGTGACTATGGTGATGATTGGCTTGGAATGGAAAATCGAAAAGGGCAAGGATATAGTAGGTATTTAGGAACTAGAGAAGTTATAGGTAGAATTGAAGTTAAAAATAATGACGACCTTTCAATTGATGATGAAGACAATGTATTTAAAATAATTTCAAATAGATCAGGACTTGTAGACAATTCTATCTTTAATCAACTTACAAAAAACACAAGTCCATATGGCTATTATTATAAAATTTTCAGGAGAATTGAGCGATTTGTTGTTGAGGGAATAAATTGGGATAGCATTACTGAAAAAAACATTCCTAAACTTGAACAAGAAATCTTAAACAATCCAAAATGGGATGAATCTAAAGAAGATTATATCGAAGATTCTCTAACAAGAAATAAAAGAGTTTTTAATGTTGTTCATAACATTATAGATGTTAAAAAAGACGAACTAGTTAAATTAACTATTAATCAAAACTTTGTTTTGGATTTAATTGATGAACAGAAAACAAAAATAAATTATGAATTAGATTCAATTTTAACTCAATTAAATAATAAAAACCTAACTCCTTTTGAACTTCAAGGATTTTTGAGCAAGATTAATAATTCTCAAAATGAACTTGATGATTTTGAGAAAACTGTTGGAAGTAATGACAATATAAATAATTTAAAAATTGAATTAGAAACCAATTTGAACATTATTAAAAATCAAAAAGAAGAATTAGAGCTAAAATTAGCCGAAATAGAAAACGAAAATAAAAGAATTGCAGAGGAATTAGCTGTTGAAAAAGAAAAAGCTGATAAAGAAAATAAAAGAATTGCAGAGGAATTAGCAGTTGAAAAAGAAAAAAATACTTATTTACTAACTTCAAAAAGAACATTAAGTGAGGATGCAAAAGGATTAATTCATAATGTTAAACTAACAAGTAAAAAATCAAAACAAAATGCCCAAAATTTATATAATGCATTTATTGATGATAATGTAAAAAAATCTCAAGCATTAAAATGGTTGAGTACAATTATATATAATTCTGATAAAGCACTTAAAATATCAAACTTAATAACAAGAGCAAACTTTAAAGCAAATTCTGATTACCAAGACGTAAATATTATAAAATTTATTGAACAATATTTAGATCTTTATAATGTAATGTTTGAAGATAATGAAATAACATTTTCTATCGAATCTGAAATTGAATCTTTTTGGAAAAGAATAAGTATATTAGACATATCTTTAGTAATAGATGATTTGATATCAAATGCATATAAAGCTAAAGCAAAAAAAGTAGTAATCTATATTAGTGAAGTTGAAAATTCTAATTTAAAATTGGTCTTTTCTGATGATGGAGAAGGTCTTTCTTCTAAATTTGAAAAAAATACTGATGTAATTTTTGATTTAGGTGTAACCACAACTGATGGATCTGGTATTGGCTTAAATTATACAAGAAACACATTAGCAAAAATGCAAGGAAAAATTAAATTTATTGGAAATAATATTTACTTAAAAGGAGCTTCATTTGAAATTATAATATCAAAATTATACAAATAATTATGACTAAACTATTACTAATTGTTGATAATGATGATTTAACAAATACTATTGAAGATATTTACGATAAGGCTCGAAAAAAAGGTATTTCTGTTGAATGCTTTCCTCTTCAAGTTGGACTACCAGACGGTAATGATACTATAGATGAAAATGGAAGAATAAGTATGGCTTTAGTTCTTGATAAACTTCGAAATCTTTATGGAAATAGAAGATTTCATATGGTAGCTTCTGATTTTGACTTTAATGATGCAAGTGGTATAGACGGTATAAAAATTTTAAGTGGATTGAATTCAATAAATAATACTAAAAATTCAAAAAGAATATTGTATTCATCTCAACTTGTTGATATTGTCCAAGATTATTTAAATTTATATAAAGATGAACAAGATTTTCAAAGTGCTTGGCTAAAATTTAAATCATTAATAAAATTAGATATTATTGATTTTATATTAAGGGACGATGTTGAAACTAATATTGTAAATCATTTAGAAAAAATTATAGAAAAAGAAGATGATTTTATTTTAAAAGAGTTAATTGAAAATTCAGATTTGTCATTTAATCCTTCAATTGAAATTTATGATGGATTAACATTTAAGGGAATCTCTAAAAACTATAAATCTTATTACAAATCAAATTTGTTGATTTTTTAGAATTTAGTTTTGGTTTTTAAAGATTTACTTTCTTGTTTT
>JAYTVI010000188.1:0-13340 GCA_043744095.1 Flavobacterium sp. | reverse complement strand
CGGAGAAAGAGGGATTCGAACCCCCGGACCTGTGACAGTCAACAGTTTTCAAGACTGCCGCATTCGACCGCTCTGCCATTTCTCCAGTTTGAGCGTGTGCAATTTGTTATTGCGAGTGCAAATATAGTAACCTTTTTTTGTTTTGCAAAAACTATTTTTAGAAATAATAAATTTATTTTTTAATATTTTTAAAACTATAATTATCAGCTGATTATAAATATTAAATTTTAATACTATAATTAATAAGAAACATATTCTGTGATTTCAAGTCCATAACCAATCATTCCGACACGTTTTGTTTGTTCTGCATTAGAGACTAATCTGATTTTTGAAATATCTATATCGTGAAGAATTTGTGCACCAATACCAAAATCTTTAATATCCATTACAATTTGTGGTGCTTTAAATATTCCTTTTGATTGTAGCTTTTTTAATTCGGTTATTCGGTTTAATAAATTAGATCCTTGTGCTTCTTGATTAATAAATAAAATTGCACCTTTACCTTCATCATTGATTAATTGAAACATATTATCCAATTTCTTATCGGCATTATTTGTTAAGGTTCCTAGAATATCATTATTAACTAATGTCGAATTTATTCTTGTTAATATTCCATCTCCAATATTCCAAGTTCCTTTTGTAAGAGCAATATGAATTTGCTTGTTGGTGGTTTGTTGATAGGCTCTTAATCTAAAACTTCCAAAACGTGTTTCTATGTCAAAATCTTCTTTTTTTATAATCAAACTATCATGTTGCATTCTATAAGCAACTAAATCTTCAATTGATACTAATTTTAAGTCAAATCGTTTTGCAACTTCCAACAATTGTGGTAATCGAGCCATAGACCCATCTTCATTCATAATCTCTACAATCACTCCAGCAGATTTAAAACCTGCTAATCTTGCAAAATCAATTGCAGCTTCTGTATGCCCAGTTCGTCTAAGTACTCCACCTTGCTTGGCAATTAACGGAAATATGTGTCCTGGTCTAGATAAATCGTAAGGTTTTGTAATTGGATCAACTAATGCTAATATAGTTTTTGCTCTGTCTGAAGCTGATATTCCTGTTGTAACTCCGTTTCCTTTTAAATCTACAGAAACTGTAAAAGCAGTTTCCATATGATCTGTATTGTTATTGACCATAGCGTGCAATCCTATTTCTTTGCATCTGCTTTCTGTAAGAGGAACACAAATCAATCCTCGACCGTGAGTTGCCATAAAATTTACCATTTCAGGTGTAACCATTTCAGCAGCTGCCAGAAAATCACCTTCATTTTCTCTATCTTCATCATCAACAACTATAATAATTTTTCCTTGACGAATATCTTCAATCGCTTCCTCTATGGTATTGAGTTTTATTTTTTCTAGTTGCATCTTAGTTTTAAGTATTAGTAGGAAATATTTTTTTGAATAATTTATGAATAGGAACCATGATTACATCCAAATTTATCAGTCCGATATCGTTTGTTGCTCTATAGGTTAGCAGTATAGCTAATGGTGTAAGAATTAAAGACGAAATCCAACATCCTAAAAATGGTGTTAAACCATTTTCTTGCGCTACTTTTTTACCAAAAGTATTGATAAAATGGAAAATAATAAATATAAGAATAGCAAATACAATTGGCAATCCTAGACCACCTTTTCTAATAATTGCTCCTAAAGGTGCCCCAATAAAAAACATTAATAAGCAAGCAAAAGCAATAACAAATTTATCGTAAAGTGCTATCCAATGGGTATTTATGTTTTTTTGTTTATAATCCATTTCAGCTAATGAACCATCTATAGAATAGTTGGTATTGGTGATGGTGCTACTTGCATATTTTAAAACATCGAGTTGTTTTTTGGTATCATAGTTGGATAATAAATCTTTCTTCAAAACCGTTTTCAAACTATCCTTTTCAATATTTTTTACAGTTATAAAACTGTTTCTCTGTGAGATATTGTCTGTAAATGAAATCAAATCTTTCTTGTAAATTTTATTTAAAGAATCAATAGTATATACCAATTCGTTTAAATTAAGCATGGTATTGGTGTTTGTAATTTGTGTATCTTGAACACCAGTTGCATTTAGTTTAGATAAATCGATGTTGATAATATACTTTTTAAAAGAACTCTTGGCAAAAGGTAAATTTTTACGTTCTTCATATTTTTTCGGAACTAAATCTTCATAATAATAGCCATCCTTTAGAACCAATTTCAAAACATTTGATTTTTCATTGCTGATTAATTCTCCTGTTTTAGATTTGATTACATTTTTGCTTCCGTCATAATTATTTGATTTTTTATGAATTGTAACTCCTGTTAAAAAACTTCCGTTTTCTCCCGATTTTTTATCTACCTTAATATTATAACTTCCAACATCGCTAAATTGTCCTTCTGCAATTGCAAGCGCGGGTTTTAATTGCGCT
Source organism: Flavobacterium sp. (assembly GCA_043744095.1). Lineage (GTDB taxonomy): Bacteria > Bacteroidota > Bacteroidia > Flavobacteriales > Flavobacteriaceae > Flavobacterium. The sequence continues at coordinate 10,933 of JAYTVI010000188.1, read as the reverse complement.
ATATCTTTTCTGAAATTAATAAACTTATATTCAGCATACGGAATAACATTATTAGCAAAAAAGAATGCACCAATACTAATTATGAAAATAAAAATAACCAATACTTTCATTGCTCTTTGAAGTGAAATTCCGGCAGATTTCATTGCAGCAAATTCATAATTTTCTGCAAAATCTCCAAAAGTCATAATTGAAGCTAGTAGAACAGAAAGGGGTAAAACTAATGGAATAATTCTTGGCATTGAATACAGTAAGAATTTCAAAACCATAATTAAATCTAAATCTTTTCCTGCTAATTCAGAAATAAAAAGCCAAACCGTTTGAAGAATAAATATAAAAAAAAGGATTACAAATACCGAAGTAAATGTAATCACAAATGTTTTTAAAATATATTTATCTAAGATTTTCACTTCAAATTAATCTAACTTATTGATGTAGTATTTTGAATATTTAATCGCTTCAAAGGTAAATTGATTTTTTGACAAAGGTTGGTTGGTTTTAAAAGAATTAACAGTCAAGGTTGTTTTTGTACCGTTTTTGCCAACTTCAATCAAGTTATAAATGTTTTTTGTCTGAACATCAACACCTAATAAAATTTCTTTGCGTTGGTCTTTTGCACTAATTGGGGTTAATTTTATATATTGTATTTGTCTTCCTTTTATATTTTGTGTAATATCCCAGTTGAATTTGTAACCACTATTGAAAAATGTTAACATTTTTGAAGGTGTAATAGCACTATCATCCTTCTCATTAAATTTAGAAATTGAGACTTCTTCATCTTCTGGATTGATAGTATAGATTTTTTTTCCATCAAATATTTTGGTTACACCCATCAAATTCAAAACATATAAATTATCTTGAAGTGTTACATTTCCTTTACTATCTTGATTGATGTTTTCTTTCGAATTATTTAAAGAATACTTAAAATCAATAACTATGTTATTGTAACTTTTTACTTTAGTGGTAACTTGATCTAGTAAGTCTTTTGCTTTTTTATCTTGTGCTTGAATAGAAATACTAAAAATAAAGACTACTAAAAATTTAAAAAATTGGTTCATTTTTATGAATTATTTTGTTCATTATTAAAAAATTGATCCAAAGATGTCAAGTCAGGAATATTCACACTTCTTGCTTTACTTCCTTCAAAAGGACCAACAATTCCAGCAGCTTCTAATTGATCTATTAATCGACCTGCTCTGTTGTATCCCAATTTTAGTTTTCGTTGCAAAAGTGATGCTGATCCTTGTTGAGCAGTTACAATTATTTCTGCAGCTTCTCTAAACAATCCATCTCTGTCTGAAATGTCTATATCAAGATTAATGCCACTTTCTTCTCCAACAAACTCTGGAAGCAAATATGCATCTGGATATGCTTTTTGCGAACCTATAAATTCTGTAATTTTTTCTACTTCTGGGGTGTCTACAAAAGCACATTGTACACGAACTACATCATTACCGTTGGTATACAACATATCGCCACGACCAATCAATTGATCTGCACCTTGTGTATCAAGAATAGTTCTTGAATCTATTTTTGATGTTACTCTAAAAGCTATTCTTGCAGGAAAATTTGCTTTTATAATTCCCGTAATTACATTTACAGAAGGTCGTTGTGTTGCAATAATCAAATGTATTCCGATTGCTCTTGCTAATTGGGCTAATCTTGCAATAGGTGTTTCTACTTCTTTTCCTGCAGTCATAATCAAATCAGCAAATTCATCGACTACCAAAACAATGTAAGGCAAAAAACGATGTCCATTTTCTGGATTTAACTTTCTAGATTTAAATTTATCGTTATACTCTTTTATGTTTCGGACCATTGCATCTTTTAATAAAGAATAACGATTGTCCATTTCTACACAAAGAGAGTTTAAGGTGTTGATTACTTTTGTGTTATCTGTAATAATTGCATCGCCAGAATCAGGTAGTTTGGCTAGATAATGGCGCTCAATTTTATTAAATAAAGTCAATTCTACTTTTTTCGGATCGACCAAAACAAATTTTACTTCTGCTGGATGTTTTTTGTATAAAAGCGAAGTCAAAACCGCATTTAAGCCTACAGATTTTCCTTGTCCTGTAGCACCAGCCATTAGTAAGTGTGGCATTTTAGCTAAATCTACAACAAAAGTTTCGTTTGAAATTGTTTTTCCTAATGCTATTGGCAATTCCATTTCGGCTTCTTGAAATTTGGCTGAACCAATAACACTTTTCATAGAAACCATTGTCGGATTCTTATTCGGAACTTCTATACCAATAGTGCCTTTTCCAGGAATTGGTGCAATAATACGTATTCCTAAAGCAGAAAGAGATAAAGCAATATCATCTTCTAAACTTTTAATTTTTGAAATTCTAATTCCTGCTTCAGGAACAATCTCGTATAAGGTTACAGATGGTCCAACAGTTGCTTTTATTTGTGCAATTTCAATTTTATAATTTCGTAAAGTTTCAACAATGTTATTTTTGTTTTCCTCTAATTCTGCTTGATTAATGGTTATTCCACCAGTAGCATATTCTTTTAATAAGTCTAATGTTGGGAACTTATAATTTGATAATTCTAAAGTTGGGTCAAACAAACCAAAATCGGCTACCAATCTTGATGCTAAATTTTCTTCAATAATATCTTCTTCTGGAGCTTTTTCTATTACAAATACTTCGTCATTGGTTTGAATAATTTCTGGAGTAGGAGCAGGAATAACAATAAATGGCGCTTCTTTTAGTGTAGGTTCCATTATTATTTCTGAAGCATTTTGAATGGTTGGTTTCAAATCTTCTTTATTGATTTCAAATTTTGAAACAGGTTTTAGTTCTGGTTCTGCAATTTCATTATCATCATCATCAAAATCATTTACAGCAAATTCTTCTAAATTATAATCACCAGTTGATAAAGGTGTTTTTAGCGTGTTTAAATCTTCTTTAAATTCTTTTTTGTTCTTTTCAAAAAATGATTTTATTTTATCTGGAGAAACATTTATTTTAAAAATTAAATAGATGACAATTCCAAATATCAAAACTAATAATGTTCCGGTTTTACCAATAAACTCTTGTGAAAACAAATTCATTTCATAGCCAATAGTTCCACCAAGTTCTGGGAGTGTTGTGGCAAAAAAACCAAATAGAATAGAAATGATTACAATTGCAAATAAATCCCAAAACCAAATATTTTTTAGTTTTTTGAGTGATATATCCAATGCAAGAAAAGATCCGGTCAAGAAAAATAATTTTACAAACAAAAACGAAGCAATTCCAAAACCTTTATAAAGAAATAAATCAGCTACAAAAACACCAAATTTACCTAGCCAGTTATTGACTTTTTCAGAACGGTTTAATAAGTTTCCTACTGAGCTTTGATCATCTTGTCCGTTTACAAAAAAAGAAATAAAAGCAACTAGTAATGCAATTGAAAACAATACCAATAAACTACCAAGCAACAATTTATGTTGTCTAGTGATTTTCCAAGATTTTTTATTTTCTAAGGGGTTTTCTGATGTTTTTTCTGAAGTTTCTTTTTTAACTGTTTTTGCCATTTTAAATTTTAAAATTAAGAAAACTTAGGGATATATATCAAACAACCAATAACAATTGCTGTCATAGCTGCAAAAAAAACTGCACCAGCAGCGATATCTTTTATAAAACCAATACGCTCATGAAATTCGGGGTGAATAAAATCAGCTACTTTTTCTACAGCAGTATTAAGACCTTCAATACCCAATACTAACCCTATTGCTAGAGTTTGAATCATCCATTCTTCTCTTGATATATTAAAATAAAAACCAGCAAGAATCATTGCAATTCCAATACTAGTTTGTACCATCACACTATGTTCTGTAGTTACAAGTTTGATTGCACCTTTAAGAGCAAAACCCATACTTTTGAAACGTCCAGTGAAAAAAGTCTTATCTCTTTCGAATTCTCCCATGCTTTAAAGAACTGCTAATGCTGCTTCATAATTTGGTTCGTCAGCAATTTCTGGAACTTGTTCTGTGTATTGTATAACGCCATTCTCATCTAAAACAATTACAACTCTAGAATGCAAACCTGCTAATGGACCATCAACAATTTCTAAACCATAGTTTTTTCCGAATTTTCCTGTGTTAAAATCAGAAAGATTTTCTACATTATCTAATCCTTCAGCACCACAAAAACGTTTTTGTGCAAATGGCAAATCTCTAGAAATGCACAACACTTTTGTGTTTTTTAATTGGCTTGCACTTTCGTTAAATTTTCTAACAGAAGTTGCGCAAGTTCCTGTATCTATACTCGGAAATATATTTAAAACCAAATTATTTCCTGCATAATCAGCTAATGTTGCAACAGATAAATCGTTTTTTATTAATTGAAAATCGTGTGCTTTTGAACCTACTTTTGGTAATTCACCATTTGTGTTTATTGGGTTTCCGCCTAATGTTATTGAAGCCATAATTGAATTTATATTTTAGCTTCCAAAAGTATGAATTTATTTCGAAATTGTGAAGTACAAGTTATTTATAATTTAACTAAAAAAAGTTGGTTTGTAATATTGTTTTATCGTAATATTGCAATATAATAATAATTTAAATTATGGGAGCTTCTAAATCAGAATCATTTTCAGAAAAACAAAACGAATTAGCAACTTTATTCAAAGCACTTTCGCATCCAGCAAAAGTAGCTATTATTGAATATTTGCTTTCTGTTGATACCTGTATTTGTGGTGATATTGTAAATGAATTGCCACTTGCACAACCTACAGTTTCTCAACATCTTAAAGAGTTAAAAAATGCAAATATTATAAAAGGAACTATTGATGGAACAGCCATTTGTTACTGTCTAAATTTTGATACAATGAATAAAATTGAAAACTATTTTGGTAGAATTTCGCATCAATTAAAAAGTAAATGTTGTTAAGTTTGAATTTTTGTCACACTGAGCGCAGTCAAAGTGCCTTTATTTAAAAACACTGATGTCCGATAAAATCTTACTAAATAGGATTGAAGACAATGATAATGACACATAACAAAAAGTTCACTTCTTCGGAGCTTATTTTGAAGATAGTATTTTTATTACAAAAAGTTTGTCTCGATGGGACCAAAATAGCTCCATAGGAGCGAAATGTTTGTAATATTAGTTTGTGTTTTGTTGGTTTTAGCCCCATTGGGGCGAAATGTAATTTTTTATCGGACAACAATGATTTAAAAACATTAAAAATTACCTATATGAAACTATCTCAAATAAAATCTGAATTGCAAAAACTAAGTGCTATTGCATTTCAATTGCCTAATGGCGAATTAGTTCCCAATCATTTTCACATGACCGAAGTTGGAAAAGTCACCAAACATTTCATTGATTGTGGTAGTGTTGTTCGAACAGAAGATGTTGCCAATTTTCAACTTTGGGAAGCCAATGATTATGATCATCGTTTGCATCCCGAAAAATTGATTCATATTATTGAATTATCAGAAGAAAAACTTCAAATTCCTGATTTAGAGATTGAAGTTGAATATCAAATGAAAGAAACCATTGGAAAATTTGGTTTGGATTTTGACGGTACAAACTTTCTATTGAAATCAAAATTAACGGATTGTTTGGCTAAAGACAATTGTGGCATTCCAGCAGATAAAATGAAAGTCAAAATAGGCGAGTGGAAGCCTAAAGAAACTTCTTGTTGCACTCCAGATTCTGGTTGTTGTTAGTTTAATAAGATTAAAATTAAAAAGATGAAAGACTTAGTGAACTTCGTACATTCTTTTTGACTTTGTGGTAAATTAAAAAAATATGTCAGATAAAAAACAACATTGGGAAAACGTTTTTGCAACCAAGCAAGAAACTGAAGTGAGTTGGTATCAAATGAAACCGCAAACTTCCATTAACTTTTTTACAGAAAATGGAATTCCAAAAGACGCTAAAATTATTGATATTGGTGGTGGCGATAGTTATTTGATAGATAATTTATTAGAAATGGGTTATACCAATTTATTTCTTTTGGATATTTCTTCAAATGCTATTGAGCGCATTAAAAATAGGTTGGGAGCAAAAGCGAAAAATGTAACTTTCATAGTTTCAGACATTATTGAATTTCAACCTGATACGACTTTTGATGTTTGGCACGATAGAGCAAGTTTTCACTTTTTGACTTCTGAAAAAGATATTGTTATCTATCAAAATTTGGTTTCAAATTCTATGAATGCTAATGGATATTTATTTATGGGAACTTTTTCTGAAAACGGACCATTAAAATGCAGCGGATTAGAAATAATGCAATATTCGGAATCTAAATTTGAAGCAATTTTTGGAAACAATTTTGAAAAAATAAACTGTTTTGAAGAAAACCATCAAACACCATTCAATACAACTCAGAATTTTATTTTTTGTACGTTTAAAAAACTAAAATAAACTAAATTATAGCATTGCGAACCTTGTGTAAATTCTTGTGTTCTTTGCGGTTAAAAACTTATTTATGCTAGAAAATATATCAAAAACAATTGAAATTATTTCAAAAATTTCAGTTTCAAACGAACGAAAAGTAGTATTACAATCTTTGATTGATTACATTCAAAATAAAGTAATCAATCAAGAAGATATTCGTTTAAATTTCATTTGCACACACAATTCTAGAAGAAGTCATTTGAGTCAAATTTGGGCTCAAACAATGGCATTTCAATTCGATATTAAAAATGTTTCTTGCTATTCTGGAGGAACTGAAGCTACTTCGATGTTTCCAAAAGTAGCAGAAACGTTAATGAATCAAGGTTTTCAAATTCAGAAATTATCAGAAATCGAAAATCCAGTTTATTCAGTAAAATTTGATGTCAATCAACATCCGATTATCTGTTTTTCTAAAACCTATTATGATGATTTTAATCCGAAAACTAATTTTGGAGCAATAATGACTTGCAACAATGCCGACAAAGGTTGTCCGATGGTTTTTGGTGCTGAAGAACGATTTCCTATAAAATATGATGACCCTAAAGCATTTGACGGAACCGATTTAATGAACGAAAAATATGCAGAACGCAGTTTGCAAATTGCGAGTGAAATGTATTTTGTGTTTTCTCAAATAAAAAAATAATGATATGAAATGAGCATAACGGAAATGAGATGCAAACACCGATAATGATATGCGAATTACATATGACCGTTAAAAAACAATAAATATCAACATATGAAAGAAAAATTTTTAAAATATAAAAAGCCAATAATAATAATAACTTCAATTGTTATTTTGCAATTAATTTGGGGATTTGACCCCAAGTTTTGTTTAATTAATTTGATTTGGTTGTTGGTTTGATTTCAAATTCAAAAATCAAATTCAAAAATCAAATTCAATTTGTAAATTCAAAAATCAGTGGAATTTAGTACTTGGTTATTTGTAAAAATTCGTTGAGTTAATATGTAAAATTAAATCCAACCTAATCCCAAAGCTAATGATAAAACCAACAACAAAATAGCAACCGAAACTTGTAGGAATTTCAAAGTCAATTTTTTCAATAATTTGTTGCCAATAAATGCTCCAGTGATTGCGGCAAGTGTTGCGCTAATTAGTAATGGTAGATTTTCTTTCAAATCTAAATTCATTATTCGTGTAGAATAAACACCTAATCGTGTGAAATCTACAAACGATGAAATCACAACGGTTGTGCCAATGAAAGCTTCTTTTGATAAACCAGCACGAATTAAGAAAGCACTTCGCAAAGCACCTTGAGCACCAGTTAATCCTCCAAAAAAACCACTCAATGCGCCACCAATTGGTAGTTTGGATTTATCAAATTGCAACGTATTAAAATACGGTATCAAATCAATCACCGCAAAAAACATCATAAACAAAGCAACAATTAATTTTATTGGAAATATTTCAAATGTTTTTCCAAATAATTGGTAGGAGTGAAGCGGTTCGATGTTTGGAATTTTGACTAAAAGCATTGCACCAATAAAAGCAAAAATCACGGCAGGAATACCAAAACGAAGTAAAACATCTTTATTGAAATTTTTCCCAACTAAAACTAATTTGAAAATATTATTAGAAAAATGAACTATCCCAGTTAAAGCAATTGCTACTTCAACAGAAAAAAAAATCATCATTACAGGAGTCAAAATAGTTCCTAGTCCAAAACCTGAAAAGAAACTTAGAATCGCTACAAAAAAAGCTACAATTGAGATTAGAAGTATTTCCATTTTTCAAAAATAAGAAAAAAAAACTCTCAATTGCTTGAGAGTTTTAATATATAAATCTAATTTAAATCATATCGATCTAAATGCATCACTTTTGACCAAACTTTTACAAAATCGTGAACAAATTTTTCTTTGTTATCGTCTTGAGCATATACTTCAGCGTAAGCTCTCAAAACTGAATTTGATCCGAATAATAAATCAACTCTAGTTGCTGTCCATTTGGTAACTCCAGTTTTGCGATCAACAATGTTATATAGATTTTCTCCAACTGATTTCCAGCTATAATTCATATCGGTTAAATTCACAAAAAAATCATTGGTTAAAACACCTTCATTGTTTGTAAATACACCGTGTTTAGAGCCATTGTAGTTTGTTCCAAGAGCACGCATTCCGCCAACTAAAACAGTCATTTCGGTTGCTGTTAATCCTAAAAGTTGTGCTTTATCCAACATTAATTCCTCAGGTTTTACAAGATATTCTTGTTTCATAAAGTTTCTGAAAGCATCATTAGTTGGTTCTAAATCTTCAAATGATTCAGAATCAGTCATTTCTTGTGTAGCATCGCCACGACCAGCATAAAAAGGAACTTTTACAGTAAATCCTGCATCTTGTGCTGCTTTTTCTACAGCTGCGCTTCCTGCCAAAACAATTAAATCTGCAATACTAACTTTCTTGCTCAATCCTGATTGGATTTCGGTTAATTTATTTAAAACTTTTTGAAGTCTTTCTGGTTCGTTTCCAATCCAGTCTTTTTGTGGAGCTAAACGAATTCTCGCTCCATTTGCTCCACCACGATAATCAGAACCTCTAAACGTTCTTGCACTATCCCAAGCTGTGTTTATCAATTCAGTTCTTGTTAAACCGCTATTTAATAATTTTACTTTTAATTCTTCTACTTCGGCATCAGATAATGAATAATCTACAGTTGGAATTGGATCTTGCCAAATTAAATCTTCACTTGGAGCATCTGCACCTAAATATCTGTTTTTTGGACCTAAATCTCTATGTGTTAATTTGAACCAAGCTCTTGCAAATACATCGTCAAAATAAGATTGGTCATTTGCAAAACGTTCAGAAATTTTTCTGTATTCAGGATCCATTTTCATTGCCATATCGGCATCAGTCATAATCGGATTTCTTCTTACTGACGGATTGTGAGCATCAAATGGTTTGTCTTCTTGATCAATATTAATTGGTTCCCATTGCCAAGCGCCAGCAGGACTTTTCTTTAATTCCCAATCGTATTTGAATAATAATTTAAAATATTCGTTATCCCAACGCGTCGGATTGGTTGTCCAAGAACCTTCCAAACCACTTGTTATGGTATCGCCAGCATTTCCTTTTCCTTGCGGATTTAACCAACCAAAACCTTGATCTTGCAATTCTCCAGCTTCTGGTTCTCTTCCAAGTTTTGTATCATCACCATTTCCGTGTGCTTTTCCAACAGTGTGTCCGCCAGCAGTTAAGGCAACGGTTTCCTCGTCGTTCATTGCCATTCTTTTGAAAGTGACTCTAACGTCATTGGCTGTTTTTAAAGGATCAGGTTGTCCGTCAACACCTTGTGGATTAACGTAAATCAAACCCATCATTACTGCTGCCAAAGGATTTTCTAAATCTCTTTCGCCAGAATATCTTGTTCCTTCGCTTCCTGAAGGTGCTAACCATTCTTTTTCTGCACCCCAATAAATATCTATTTCTGGATGCCAAATATCTTCACGTCCTCCTGCAAATCCAAATGTTTTGAAACCCATAGACTCATAAGCCATATTACCTGCTAAAATCATTAAATCTGCCCAAGAAATTTTGTTTCCGTATTTTTTCTTGATAGGCCAAAGCAATCTTCTAGCTTTATCTAAATTTCCGTTATCAGGCCAACTGTTTAGTGGTGCAAAACGAAGATTTCCAGTTCCAGAACCTCCACGACCATCAGAAGTTCTATAAGTTCCAGCTGAGTGCCATGCCATTCGAATCATCAATCCACCATAATGTCCCCAATCTGCTGGCCACCAATCTTGACTTTCGGTCATTAGATTTTTTAAATCATTTTTTAGAGCTTCTAAATCTAATTTCTTAAATTCATCAGCATAATTAAACGATTCGCCCAACGGATTTGTTTTAGTATCGTGTTGGTGTAGAATATCTAAGTTGAGTGCTTTTGGCCACCAATGGTTAGTTGTTGTTGCCGGTTTTACTTGATTTTCTTTTTGATGAAAAGGGCATTTGCTGATATCGCCTGAATGTTCCATAATTTTTTTGATGTTTATTTTAAAATATGATGTCTTTAAATTTATTGTATACAAATTTACAAATTAAAAAGAAATCAAGTATAGCTAATTAATGTTTTAAATTTATTTTTTGATAGATTTTTATTATAGTTTGTGTTTTTTTCAATTTTGTAAATCAATGTGAAATTGTATTATATTTGTTTTCTAACTATAACTAATTATCAAAATGTCATTATCTAATTTATTTAGAAGAAAATCTATTACAACTATATTAAAACAAGGTGGTGACGGAGAACATTCAGGTTTGCATAAAGTTTTGAATGTAAAAGATTTAACTTTTTTTGGGATAGCTGCGATTATAGGTGGTGGAACTTTTAGTGCGATTGGAAACGCTTGTTTTTCTGGTGGTCCAGCAGTAATTTTACTATATATTATGTGTGCTGTGGCATGTGGCTTTACTGCAATGTGTTATGCAGAATTTGCTTCGCGAGTACCAGTTTCAGGTAGCGCTTATACGTATGCCTATGTATCCTTTGGAGAAATTTTTGCTTGGATAATTGGTTGGGCATT
>JAYTVI010000187.1:0-50345 GCA_043744095.1 Flavobacterium sp. | reverse complement strand
AATACATATGTTCTCTCATTACTTATTCACTTAATTCTTCAAATTTATTGACTTTATCAGTTTTAAACAATAACTTTGTAAACATAGGAGATTCATAGCTTTTTATACTTTTTGTAAAGGCATTTCACTTTTTATAGAAACCATATCAGTTTGCATTATTTAAATTAAATATAATTCTATATGTTTAAAATTATCTTTTTTAGATATAATATCAGACAAAAGGGTTTGCAAATTTTTATTTTAGTTTATTCAAATACATATTTACAACATTGTCCAAACCAAGGTAAATTGCTTCAGAAATTAAAGCATGACCTATAGAAACTTCGAGTAAATTGGGAATGTTTTGTTTAAAAAACTGTATGTTGTCTAAACTCAAATCGTGCCCTGCATTTATACCTAAATCTAGTTGATTGGCTATAATTGCTGCTTCGACATAGGGCTGAATTCCGTTTTTATTTCCCAAACTATATTGATGTGCAAAAGCTTCTGTATACAATTCTATTCTTTCTGTGCCTGTATTTTTTGCTCCATTAATCATTTTTATAACAGGATCAACAAAAATAGAGGTTATGATGTTATTTCGTTGAAATTCTTGAATAATTTCTTTTAAATATGATTGGTGTTTTATTGTATCCCAACCGGCATTTGAAGTCAAATTATCGTTGGCATCTGGAACCAAAGTTACTTGTGTAGGTTTAATTTCTAAAACTAATTCAACAAAAGATTTTTCTAACGGATTGCCTTCTATATTAAATTCGGTGTAAACAATTGGTTTCAAATCACGAGCATCTTGATACCGAATATGGCGTTCGTCAGGTCTTGGATGAATGGTGATGCCTTGTGCCCCAAATTGTTGAATGTCTTGTGCTACTTTCAACAAATCAGGAACATTTCCTCCACGAGCATTTCGTAAAGTAGCTATTTTATTGATATTTACGCTTAATTTTGTCATTTGTTTATTGTTTTGAGGTATGAAACTATCACATTTTCGTTACCACAAATTATTTTTTCAACAAAAATACAAAGTTTAAGTAGGTGTTATTGTATATTTTTGATTATTTTGCATCAATAATTTCATAATAAAATATGACAGAAATTAAAGAATATATCAATACTGATTTTAAAGCCATTAATAGTAATGACAGCATTATTGTGGTTCAAGATTTTTTTCACGAATTAAATTTCTCTCACTTTCCAGTGATTGAAGCAGGAGTATATTTGGGATGTATTGCACTTGATGATATTGAAACTTTTGATTCTGATAAAAAAGTTAGCGATTATCGATATGCATTAGAAGGATTTTATGCTAGAACAGCTGATATCTGGCTTGATGTTTTAGAAGTTTTTGCAAAAAATCATACCAATGTTGTTCCGGTTCTTGACGAAAACAATCAATATATTGGGTATTATGAACTTGAAGATATTATTAAATTTTTTCACGAAACACCATTTCTCAAAGAAGCTGGCGGTATTATAATTGTAAAAAAACCAGTTTTAGACTATTCTATGAGTCAAATAACACAAATAGTAGAAAGCAATAACGGGAAACTTTTAGGACTTTTTATATCTGAAGCTGATGTGCAAAGTGTTCAAATAACAATGAAAATAAGTTTGGGTGCAATGAATGATATTATTCAAACTTTTAGAAGGTATAATTATGAAATAATTTCTGAACACCAAGAAGATAATTATATCAACAACTTAAAAGAACGATCTGATTATTTAGACAAATACCTTAATATATAAATCTTAACTTGAATTCAAAAATAAGAGAATGATAGAAAAATAAATTTTCAAAACATAGGATATTGTTCCCTGAAATTGAGCAAAGCGACTTATTTAATACTTAAAATCCATGATTCTAAGTAGTAAAAATTACCATTTGAACTCTCGTTAATAATCTTTAAAATGAATATTCAGTAAAACAACAAAAAATGAAAGTAGCCATCTACGGACAATATTATCAAAACAGTACCGAACCTATTATTCGGGATATTTTTGTTTTTTTTAATAAAAATAATGTTGAGATGATTATTGAAGCTGATTTTTTGAGAATGCTTTACGATAAAAAAATTGTTGCCAAAGAATACAAGACTTTTGACTCACATACCCAATTAGACACTTCTTTTGATATGCTAATTAGTATTGGTGGTGACGGAACCATTTTGAGAGCAGCAACTCTTGTTCGCAATTCTGGCGTTCCTATTCTTGGTGTAAATGCTGGAAGACTTGGTTTTCTTGCTTCAGTACAGAAGGATAAAATTGATGATTTTTTGCAATTGGTAATTGAAAAAAAATACACTCTTTCGCCAAGAACGCTACTTTCGCTAGATTGTTTACCAACTATAAATGACATTCACGACATTAATTTTGCAATGAATGAAATTACAGTAAGCAGAAAAGACACAACCTCTATGATTACTATTGAAACCTATTTGAATAATGAATTTTTAAATTCGTATTGGGCAGATGGCTTAATAATTGCAACTCCAACAGGGTCAACCGGATATTCTATGAGTTGTGGCGGACCAATTTTGACTCCTGAAGTAAATAGTTTTGTTATAACGCCAATAGCGCCGCATAATCTCAATGCAAGACCATTGGTAATTCCTGATGATACCGAAATACGATTAAAAGTTTCTGGTCGGGAAGAATATTACTTAGTTTCATTAGATTCTAGAATTGCATCTGTAAGAAACGATTCAATTTTATCCATCAAAAAAACAAATTTCAAAATAAATATGGTTGAAATTACAGACGAAACATTTCTAAAAACACTTAGAAACAAATTACTTTGGGGAGAAGACAAAAGAAATTAATATTTCAATTATACTACAACACCACTTTTTTCCGTTTCCTAACTATTCTTATCAACTAAGAAACTAAATAATTTATTAAACCAAATAATAATTTAACAGAAATACTGATTTGATGGCATTTTAGTATTCTTAATTATTATATTTGCACGCTATTTTTAATTCAATGAATAGATATATTTTTTTATTTTTCTTGCTTTTTGTGATAAACACTTTAAATGCTCAAATTCACGAAATTGGAGTTTTTGTTGGTGGTAGTAACTTTATAGGAGATGTAGGGAAAACAGAATATATAGCACCAAATGAATTAGCGCTTGGAATAATTTATAAATGGAATAAAAGCCCAAGGCATTCTTGGCGATTTTCATATACTCAAGCAAAAATAACTGCAAATGATTCAGATTCAGATATGCCATCAAGAGTACAAAGAAGTTATGATTTTGAAAATACTGTAAAAGAATTTTCAGCTGGGTTAGAATTTAATTTTTTTGATTTTAACTTACACGATTTCAAGCCCTTGTTTTCGCCATATGTCTATTCTGGGTTGAGCTATACACGTTATAATGGTTTGTTTTTTTTGAATGATAGAGCTCAAATTGACAAGACAAGAAGTGCCATAGCAATCCCAATGACAGTAGGTGTTAAGACACGAATTTTTGACCACATTATTTTAGGTTTTGAGGTTGGAGCAAGATATACATTTAAAGATGATTTAGACGGAAGTAAACCTTCAAAAAAAGATTTAGAGACGTTAAAATTTGGAAATATAAATAGTACCGATTGGTATGTGTTTTCTGGTTTTACATTGACATATACTTTTGGAAACAAACCTTGTTATTGCAGAGATTAAAATATGAGTTTAAAAAATACTATAAACAAAGACAACTTACCAAAACATCTAGCCATAATAATGGATGGTAATGGTCGTTGGGCTACTCAAAAAGGTTTAATTAGAGCTTTAGGTCACGAAAACGGATCAAAGTCTGTAAAAATGACTGTAGAAACTTGTGGAAATCTTGGTATTAAATTCCTAACGCTTTACGCTTTTTCAACAGAAAACTGGAACCGTCCAAAACTAGAAGTAGATACTTTGATGAAACTCCTTATTCAATCATTAAAAAAAGAAGTAAAATCATTACTAGAAAACAATATCCGATTACTTTCTATAGGAAACTTAGATATGTTGCCCAATTCTGCTCAAAAGCAACTTCTTGAGGTAATCGACAAGACCAAAAACAATACTCAAATGACGTTAACTCTTGCCCTAAGCTACGGTTCTAGGGAAGAAATTATTAGTGCAGTAAAAAATATTAGTGAGAAAGTTAAAAATAATATAATTTCAATAGACACTATTGATGAATCAATTATTAATGAGCATCTTTACACGCAAAATTTACCAGATGTAGATTTATTAATAAGAACAAGTGGTGAACACAGAATAAGTAATTTTCTACTTTGGCAAATAGCCTATGCTGAATTATATTTTACTGATGTTTTATGGCCAGACTTTAAAGAAGAAGATTTATATGAGGCTATCATTAGTTATCAAAAAAGAGAACGTAGATTTGGAAAAACAAGCGAACAAATTAAATAATTTTTTAGTGTTACATCAATTAAAACTATTCATAGCCCTTCTTTTTATTGGAAGCATTTCTCAAATAAAAGCACAAGATAGAGTACCATTTGACCAAGGAATCAAATATATTTTGGCCGACGTAGATGTAAAAGGCAAAATAAGTTACAACCAACAAACAGTAGTTACTTTTGCAGGTCTTCAAAAAGGACAAGAAATAACTGTGCCTGGTGAAGAAATAAGTAACGCAATAAAAAAACTAGGAAAACTAGGGCTTTTTAGCGAAATAGATTTTTATGTAAACAAAATTGAAGGCGATAGTATATACCTTGAATTAGATATAAACGAGTTGCCAAAATTGGGTGAAGTAAAATTTGTAGGAGTAAAAAAGAGTAAAGTAGAAGGATTAATCAAAGACAACGGATTAACCAAAGGTAAAATCGTCAACGAAAATCTTATTACAACTACCAAGAATTATATTGAAAACAAATACAAAAAAGAAGGTTTTTTTAACACCAAAGTTTCAATAGCGACCAAAGTAGACACAACTGTAATCAATGAAGTGAAAATGCTTGTAAAAATTGATAAAGGCGATAAAATAAAAATAAAAGAAATTGTGTTCGATGGAAACGAAAAGTTTACAGATAGTAAACTTCGTGGTTTTATGAAAAACACAAAACAAATTAATCGTTTTAGAATTCTAAAAGGATCTAAATATATTAAAGACAAATACAAAGAAGATTTAAATTCAATTGTAGACAAATACAAAGAAAAAGGATATCGTGATGCTAGAATTGTTTCAGATAGTGTGAGTTTTAACAAAGACAAAAACAACCTTTCTGTAAAAATAAATGTTGAAGAAGGCAGAAAATATTATTTTGGTGACATTAAGTTTTTAGGAAATACTATTTATTCTGATGATGGCTTGAGAAGAATGTTGGGTATAAAAAAAGGCGATACCTATAATGGTGTTTTATTAGAAAAAAGAATCGCCGACAAGTCTAAACCAGACGGTGAGGACATTACAAATCTCTATCAAAACAGCGGATATTTATTCTCAAATATCAATTCTGTTGAAGTAAAAACTGCAAATGATACTATAGATTTTGAAATAAGAGTTGTAGAAGGTCCACTAGCCTATTTTAACAAAATTACTGTTGTAGGAAACGACAAAACCAACGATAGAGTAATTTATAGAGAATTACGCACAAAACCAGGGGAAAAATATAGCAAAGAAGAACTCGTTAGAACTATTCGTGAAATTGGTCAATTAGGATTTTTTGATCCAGAAGCAATTGAGCCAAAATTCAAAAATGTAGATGCTGGCGCAGGAACAGTAGATATTGAATACAATCTAGTAGAAAAAGGATCAAGCCAAATCGAACTACAAGGTGGTTATGGTGGTGGCGGTTTCATAGGAACTCTAGGACTGTCATTTAATAATTTCTCTATGCGAAATTTATTTAAAAAAGAAGCCTACAAACCTTTACCAATGGGTGATGGTCAAAAAGTTTCTTTGCGTTTGCAAGGAAGTACTTATTTTCAAACGTATAGTGTTTCGTTTTCTGAGCCTTGGTTTGGAGGCAAAAAACCAGTACAGTTTAGCTCCTCTTTTGCATACAGTAAACAATTTGCACAAAATCAATATGGTGGTGGTGCAGACAAAACTAGAAGTTTTAATATAATTGCTTTATCAGTTGGTTTAGCAAAAAGGCTAAGTGTTCCTGATGACTTTTTTGTATTGTCGCAATCAGCTAGTTTTCAGTATTATAATTTAAATAATTACAACACAGGATTATTTACATTTGGTGATGGTTCTGCAAGAAATTTAGCTTATACAATAGGATTAAGTAGAAACAATAAAGGGGTAAATCCTATTTTTCCTACATATGGTTCTGAATTTAGCATAAGCGGAAAATTTACTCTACCTTATTCTTTATTTAATGGTGTTGATTATGCTAATCTTGGTAATTTAAAAGAATATAAAAGAAGAAATGATGGAACAACACAAATTCTAGAGTCGGATGGTGATGGATTTATTAATCCTGGAGATTATATAGATGCAAACGGATTAAGAGTACTTCCAGAAAACTATCAAGATGCCGCAACCGATGTCGGAAAAGTAGATCAGAAAAAAAATAATTGGTTAGAATATTATAAAATAAAATTCAAAGCAGATTGGTTTACAAAAATTTATGGTAAATTAGTCCTTCGTTCTTTAGCAGAATTTGGATATCTTGGAGCTTATAATCAAGATAGAGGTATTGTTCCTTTTGAGCGTTATTATGTTGGTGGTGATGGTTTGGCAAATTTTGCACAAGACGGAAGAGAAGTTGTTCAGTTGAGAGGATATCCAAACAATTCGTTATCTTCTAATAATGGTGGCACAATTTTTAATAAATTTTCATTAGAAATGCGTTACCCCATTACATTGAAAGCTGCAGCATCTATTTATGTTTTAGGATTTCTAGAAGCTGGTAATGCTTATGACAATTTTAAACAATATAATCCGTTCGTATTAAAACGATCTGCAGGTGCAGGACTTAGAATTTTTATGCCTGCCTTTGGATTATTAGGTATAGATTTTGGTTATGGGTTTGATCCTTTAACAGGTGGAACCAAAGCAAATGGTATGGAAACGCATTTTATTATTGGACAACAATTTTAAATTAAATATATTTGGCACGATATTTTCTAATAAAAATATAAATCATGAGTAAACATATTTTTTTGATGCTTTTTGTAATGACAGTTTCAACTGTTCTACATTCACAATCTAGAGGAGTTAAAATAGGTTATATAGATATGGAATACATTTTGCAAAATGTACCCGATTATGCTGAAGCTAAAAACCAATTAGAGCAAAAAGCTCAAAAATGGAAACAAGAAATTGAAGCCAAAAAAATAGAAGTTACTCGATTAAAAGATGCTTTAAAAACAGAAAGTGTTTTGTTGACAAAAGAATTGAGAGAAGAAAGAGAAGAAGAAATTACTTTTCAAGAAACCGCTCTTTTAGATTATCAACAAAAAAGGTTTGGGCCAAATGGAGATTTGACAATTCAAAAAACTGTATTAGTTCAACCCATACAAGATCAGGTTTTTAATGCAGCTCAAGATATTGCTGAAGCAAAAAAATACGATTTTATATTTGATAAAACATCAGATTTGACCATCCTTTTTGCAGCAAAAAGATACGATATTAGCGATCAAGTTGTAAGAGTTATTACACGATCTAATAAAAGAGGTCAACAAACCAAAAAACAACAAAAAGAAGAAGAAGAAAAAATCGCAAAAGAAGAAATGGCTGACGAAAGTCCAGCATTAGCAGACAGACAAAAAATATTAGACGGTAAAAAAGCAGCTCGTGAAAAGCTAATAGAAGATAGAAAATTGGCTCTCGAAGAGAAGAAAAAAGAAAACGAAGCCAAAAGAAAACAGTTAATAGATGCTAAAAAAAATGGAACAGCAGTTCCTGATAGTAAAACAGCAAATAAAACTGATAATGGTACAAAAGTAGATAATAATACTAATACTGATTTAACAAAAACAGAAACAGGAAAAAAAGTTATTGATAGTACCGATATAAAGGCTAAACAAAATGCAACAGCCGAACGAGCAAGGATATTAGCCGAAAAAAAACAAGCATTAGAAGACAAAAAGAAAAAAGCATTAGAAGATAGAGAAGCTGCTAGAATTGTAAAAGAAGAAAAAGCAAAAGAGAACAAAAAAAATTAAACCCAATAATTAATTAATATTTAAAAATGATGAAACAGATTAAAAATTTAATGATAGCTGCCGTTATGTTTTTTGGTGCTAACCAAGCTATAAATGCTCAAGCAAAAACTGCTCATGTTGATGTAAGTGAAATAATGGCAAAAATGCCGGCTATGATTGAAGCAAATAATCAATTGCAAAAACTAAGTGGCACTTATGATACAGAATACAAAACAATGGTAGAAGAGTATCAAAATAAATTAAAAAAATACGAACAAGAAGCTACAACTGTAACTGATGCTGTAAATGAAACTCGCTCTAAAGAAGTTCAAGATATGCAAAAAAGAATAGTTGATTATAGAGACAATGCACAAAAAGAATTGCAACAAAAAGAATCAGATATCGTAAAACCAATTATGGAAAAAGTAAAAGTTTCTATTCAAAAAGTAGGAAAAGCTAAAGGGTTTCAATATGTTTTGAACTCAGAAGGTTTATTACTTGCTGATGGACCAAATCTTACTGCTGACGTAAAAAAAGATTTAGGTTTTTAATTCAACTTCTTTAAAAATATAAAACTGCTCATTCGAAATTTCGAAATTGAGCAGTTTTTTTTTACATTTGATTTATGATAAATAACAATCCTATAGGACTTTTTGATTCTGGAATTGGTGGCACTTCCATTTGGAAAGCTATTCATCAATTAATGCCAAATGAAGAAACTATCTATTTAGCAGATAGTAAAAATGCACCTTACGGTAAAAAATCTAAAGATGAAATAATAGCTTTAAGCATAAAAAATACCGAATTTTTATTAAATGAAAATGCCAAAATTATTGTTGTTGCCTGTAATACAGCTACTACAAATGCAATAAAAGAATTAAGAGCAAAATATAAGGTTCCGTTTATAGGTATTGAACCCGCAATAAAACCCGCAGCTCTTAATTCAAAAACACAAAAAATAGGAGTATTAGCAACAAAAGGAACTCTTAGTAGTGAACTGTTCAATAAAACTGTCGAATTATATCAAGACACAAAAATTGTTGAACAAATAGGTCACGGTTTAGTTGAACTAATAGAAAATGGCGAAATCAATTCTCCAGAAATGACAAATCTTCTTCACTCCTATTTACAACCAATGGTAGACGAAAACATTGATTACTTAGTTTTAGGCTGTAGTCATTATCCCTATTTGATACCTCAGATTAAGAAAATAATTCCAAAAAACATACAAATAATAGATTCTGGTGAAGCTGTAGCAAAACAAACATTAAAAGTCTTGAAAGAAAAAGTTGGACTACATTCTAAAAGTAAAAGTAAATCTCTTTTTTATACCAATACAAACCCAAAAGTACTTTCTGAAATTTTAGAAAACAAATACGAGGTTATAAAGAAAGATTTCTAGGTTTTAATCTTCTTTAAACCAATTAGAGTACATTACATAATTATTAGAAATGCGCTCAATTTCTCCTGCAAAATCAGAAGCATTTATATTTTTAATAAATTTAGCCGGAACTCCACCAAAAATAACACCCGAAGGCACAATTGTATTTTGTGTTACTACAGATCCAGCTGCAATTATAGAATTACTTTCGACAACACAATTATCCATAACGATAGAGCCCATTCCTATTAATACATTGTCGTGAATGGTACAGCCATGAACAATTGCATTGTGACCAATAGAAACATTATTTCCTATACTTGTAGCGTGTTTTTGATAGGTACAATGAATAATTGCACCATCTTGTATGTTTACTTTATTACCTATTTTAATAGTATTTACATCGCCACGAACAACAGCATTAAACCATACACTGCAAGAATCACCAAAAACAACATCACCAACTATTGTTGCATTTTCTGCTACATAACAATCCTTTGGAATAACTGGACTTTTACCGTTTACTGACTTTATTAACATAGTATAAAAAATAGTCCCGAATAATTTCGGGACATTGTTATAAAATTTTTTAATTAATTGCAGGACAATTACAATGGTATTTCTCTGGTTTGCAGAAAATATTCATTCCTAATGTTAACTGATGAAAACCTCCATTATCAAAATTAACAGAACCTGTTAAGTAGGAGTAAGTGTAAGAAACCATAAAATTTTGATAATTTATACCCAAAATAGGCGTGATGTATTGTAATTTTTGAGTTTTAACAGAGCCACTTTCTACATATTCTGTTCCGTCCAAACTTCTTCTGTATGATAAACCACCCCAAATTTTACCAAAATCCATTGGTTTATATACTTTTAGGTTTAAGTCGACTGTTTTTTCTTTGGTTTGATTAACAAATTGAAACATCATAGAGGGTTCCCAAGACAACGTCTCTTCGTTACCAAAAGTATAACCTGCATTCAAAATAACTTTTCTAATATTATCACTTTCAATATCTGTATATATTTCTCTTCTAGTTTCAATTGCATTTTTTACAGTGACATGTGCATAAAAATCCAGATAGTTGTAAGACATACCTACATCTACATTAAAATAAGAATCTCTTTGAACTGTTCCAAAAACTATTGGATCAAAACCTGCTGGTCCTAAAAATGTTGTTTCGTCTAATGTACTTTGAACTAACCCAAGACTCATACCAAATGACAATTGATTTAAATCTACCTGATCTCTAGAAAACATGATATGATGTGCATATGTAGCTTTTAATCCTTTTTGAGAATGGTAACCATTTTTATCATTATAAAAAATAACTCCTGCTCCAGATTGTTCGCCAATACTTCCATTAAAACTTAAAGTTTGCATTGCTGGTGCATCGTTTTGCCCAAACCATTGCTGACGTACAGTTGCTCTTAATTTTGAGCAATTTGCTGCACCCGCCATTGAAGGGTGTAAAAGATAATAATTATCTGACAAATAATCTGAATAAACTGCAATTCCTTCTTGGGAAAATGATATTTGAGATAATACAAACAGAGCGAATACTACTAATTTTTTTAAATTCATTTTAATTATCGTTTTAATGCAAAATGCGATTTGAATACTTTACTGACTCCGTTTTCTTCATAAAAAATTGAAAACCAATAATCTGAAGCTGGTAGATCAACATTATCTATTGTTCCGTCCCAACCATCTTGACTTTTTGGTGAGATTTCTTTAAGTAATTTTCCAAATCGGTCAAAGATATAAATTTTTGAATTAGCTTGCCCATTCAAATCAAAAATATTCCACCTATCATTATAATTATCTCCGTTTGGTGTAAAAAACTTTGGAAAATCTACTATTGATGCAATTGTAGATTTTTCATCACACTCGTTTTTAACTTTAATAATATGTGAACCCGAAGTTATATAATTGAAAACATTACTAGTTTGAAATGCTCCATTATCTATTTGATATTCATAGTCACCTACTGGCTCAACATTTACTGTAATACTTTGAACATCCGAAAAATAATCTGATGTTACTATATTTATGTCTTTAGGAGGTGATGTTTCACTTACAGTAGATGTTACCATTTCAGAAATACAACCAGTTGTATTATTTATTGCAATTGTTCCATAAACTCCAGAAGTATTTACAAGATAATAGTTTTGAGTTTCACTATTTATCAATATTGCATTTCCGTTTTCAATTTTAAACCATTCAAAATGATAATCTGTATCATTCAAATTAGCATCTAATGTAGGCTTGAGTATCGTATTAGTAGTTACATCTGAACAAATATATTCGTTTTGGTTTAACTCCGGTTTAGGCAATTCATTTACATTAATAACTACTTCGCCTGGCAAACTCGGACAATCTGCAAATAAGGTTATCGTCACTTTATAAATTCCTTCGTTTGCTAATGTTGCATTTACAATCTGAGGATTTTGATCTGATGAAACAAACCCATTTGGTCCAGTCCAATAATAAATTGCACCTGTAACCGTTGGAGTGCTCAACATAATAGTATCTTCTTCACAAACATTACTTCCAGTAGCAATTGGTTTTGCTGGTGGAAGTATTGTTGGGTCGATATTAAAAATTTCTGCCACCGAAACACATCCAGTTGCAATATTTTTTATATAAATCGAATAGGTTGTATTTGGTGATAAATTTAAAAATTCATCTTGACTTTGAAATATTATTCCGTCTTTACTATACATAAAACCAGTACCCGCAACAGGTGTTGTGATTTTTATTTTACCAAACGGATTTATACAAGTTGGTTGCGTTACAACTCCTTGAGCTGGATTTGGATTTGAAGGTATAGCATCAATTGTTATTGCAAAAGGATTTGAGACACATCCTGTAAGTTGGTCTTTTACTGTAATATTATAAGCTGTATTTGGGAATAATCCAGCAAAAATAGGATCATTACTATAATTCAATCCGTCTTTACTATACATAAAGTTTGTTCCAACTGGTTGTGTTACTTTTATAGTTCCTGTTGGAGTTGTACACGTTGGTGTTATAGTTTGTATTACAGTTGGAGGATTCGGAATATTAGGAATTGGATTTACAAACATTGAGTTTGAATTAGAAATACAACCAGAAACTACATCTTTTGCAATAAAATTGTAGGATGTGTTTGGTGCTAAATTTTGAAAAATGTTACCCTGAAATGTTACTCCATTGTCTTTGCTAAATTGATATGTTGGATTTAAAGTATTGTCTAGTGTAATTGTACCTGTTGGTGTAATACAATTTGGTTGAAAAGTAACAATTCCTGTTGGTGCATTTGGAATATTTAATGCTGCGTTAATTCTAAAAGAATTGGCTAGTGAAACACAACCTGTATTGACATCACGAACTGTTAAAAAATAAACTGCTCCAGCTGGAACTATATCAAAAAACACATATGATTGATAACTTACTCCATTATTTCTACTGTATTCATATTGAGCACCTAAAGGAGACAATACCGCAAAACCTCCTGTGTTTTTGGCACATGTTGGTTGTGTTAGACCTGTAATTGTTGGTGTTGGCGGTAAAGAAGTTATAGCATTTATTAAAAATGTCGTTGCAGCAGATTCACAACCTGTAAGGTTATCTTGAATAATAATTGTATAAGTTGTATTTGGAGATAAATTTAAAAATTCATCTTCATCTTGAAAATTTATACCATCCTTACTGTACTTAAAACCAGTTCCTGCAACAGGTGTTGTAATTTTTATTTTACCAAAAGGAACTAAACAAGTTGGTTGTTGTGGTACATTACCAAAAGGAGCAATTGGGTTTGCTGGAATTGGATTTATTGCAAAAGTTACTGGTTGAGAAACACAACCAGAAATCATATCTTTTGCAATAATAGTGTATGTAGTGTTTGGAGTTAAATTTGAAAATACTAGTCCTTGATATGTCAATCCGTTGTCTTTGCTGTATTGATAATTTGGATTTAAAGTATCATCAATTGTAATTGTACCTGTTGGTGTATTACAATTGGGCTGGAAAGTTACACCTCCTGTTGGCGTATTGGGTACATTTAAAGCAGGAGTAAAAATTACTTGTTTTGGTTCTGAAACACATCCTCCGGCATCTCTATATTTTACAACATAATTAATATTTGTTAAATTTGGATACGACAAAACATTAAGTTGATATGTTATACCATTATCGATACTATATTCAAAATTTATTCCTGCAGATGTAATTAATATTGTTCCTGTACTAACAGTACATGTTGGTTGGGTTAATGTAACTAATGGCGCAATTAACAAAGGTGTTATGTTTACTGTAATTAACGCTCTTGGTCCTTCACAAACGCCGTTACTTTGGCTCACATAATAAGGAGTACTACCTACACTCGTTGTAGATATTGTTGGTGCGGTAGTAGAACCAGTTCCTCCTGTTGCATTTGCATACCATAACAAATTTGTACCTACTACATAAGTCTCCAAACCTAAAAGCGGTGTTGTGTTTTTACAAAAAGAAGGATTTGAAGTTATTACAGGTGCAATTGGCGAACCAATTATATCAAGATTGAATGTTTTTGTATATAACGGACAACTTCCTGTTTGAAAATTATATTCTACCACATAACTGTTGGGCAAACTCAAACTAGGATTTATTGCTCCTGTTGAAGCATTGATATTTAATCCAGCTGGTGTTGCACTATAAGTTCCAGTTCCGGTTACTGTTGCCGTAACGGTTTGGCTTGTAGAAATTGCTGTACAATAAGAAGTTTGAGCATACGAAAATGTACCTGTTGGCTGTATGGTAACTTTCAAATTAAATTGTTTTACTTCAACACAACCTGTAGTTTCTTGTTTAATTCTGATGGCTATTGTAGCTGTTAATCCAGAAATAATATAGTTTGATAAATCAGCATAAGGAATTAAACCTGTTGGATCGTCATTCTTAATCAATGTTAAAGTAGTATTGGCTAAATTATAATATGAAATTGTATAATCATTTGGATCTTCTGTACCTAATATTGCAGATGTTTGGTCGATATTAAAACTATAAGTTGCAGCTGTTGTAGTACACAAAGGCACATCTATTGGAGCATTTACAGGAATTGGTAATTTATATGTTACCGTAATACAATCCTCTGCAATCAAACAACTCAAAGGTGTATAGATTTTTACACAAAAAACACCAGCAACTGTTGTGGTTATTGTTGCTGTAGTATCAGGAAGCAAAACACCATCTTTTGTCCAAACAAATTGAGTACCTGCTGGAAATGTTCCTGCTGATAAAGTTACTGTTTCGCCAAAACAAGTTGGTACAGGATTAACTTCCCCAATATCATTTTTAATGGTAGTTGGTGGTATTCTAAAGTTTTTCAGAAAAACAGCTGAATCCCAGTTTTCGTCAGTAGCATTTCCAACTGCAAGTTTGATATGATATAATCCTCCACATTGCAAATCTGCTTTGGCAGTTAATGGTGTTGTAAACCCATCATACTCTACTGTATATAAAGAAGTTGCTGAAGAAAAATTTGGATTCATTCCTATATTAGAATTGTTAATATAATAAGCACAGTTGGTACAAGTACCATTATTATTGTACCCATTATTTACTGTACTTATCGAAATAGGAATGTTTGTATTTGGCACCAAAGCAATATTTTTTGAATTCATACCAGGAAAAGGACTAGAATAAGTTCCTGTAATTCCGGGACCACTAAGAAAAAACCCAAAAGAATCATTAACACCACCGCCACCATTAGGCACATAATCTGGATATTCTTCTGAAGCAAATACAAAATCGAAATTCAAAACCAAACCTGTTGCTACAAAATCAAATTCTAAAACCGCACATTTATTCATAATTTGTCCAGATAAAAGAGCCAAATCTGACTCACCCAATATTGTACTTGCAGAATGCAAACTGTAAGGTGAAGGTTCATTGTTAGGACTTAAAGCATATTCGTTTCTACCTGTAGTAAGAAGAACACCTTTGCTTAAACCTAAATTAGTGGGATTAAAATTGGTTTTAAAATTGCCCAATTGATCATTTATTTGAGTTGCTTTTAATGCAGAACCATTAAATTTGATATTAAAAGGCACTACACTTGGGTCAACAAGTTCATTTTCAACTAATTGTTTTGGAGTTAAATGTACTGGGTCGTTTACTGTAAGTTGCGCAAATGATAAACTAGAAGTAAATAATATAAAAAATGCGAGTAGTTTTATTTTCATATAAGTAATAATTTATTGCTCTTCGGTTTTATATGCTATCGCTTATTGCGATTTTATAAAATAACCCAAATACAAATGTTAATTATTGATTAATTGTTCAAATATAACCATTTGCTCAAAATAACTTTGTTAAATTTGCAAAAAATATGTCCATTGTTATGAAAATCAACATCAAAGAAACTCAAAACCCAACCATACTTAAATTTGAATTCCCTGATTTTATTACTCAAAATGAAAGTTTTGAATTTAAAAACATTGATGAGGCCAAAAATTCACCTTTAGCTCAACAACTTTTTTACCTACCATTTGTAAAAACCGTTTATATCTCAGGAAATTTTATTGCCATAGAACGGTATAATATTGTAGAATGGATTGATGTGCAAGAAGCTGTTGCAGAACAAATTGAAAGTTTTGTTGCCAATGGAGGAATTATTGTTGGTATTGACGAAAATAAATCTAAAAAAACACCTGTTACCGTTTATGGAGAATCAACACCAAATCCTGCTACGCTAAAATTTGTAGTAAGCAAAATGGTAACCAAAACAGCTCTTGAATTTAAAAACATAGACGAAACAAAAGCATCACCTTTGGCTAAAGAATTATTTAATTTTCCTTATGTTAAAGAAATTTATATCGACGAAAATTATATTTCGGTAAGCAAATACGAAGCCTATGAATGGAATGATATTACACTAGAATTGCGTTCTTTTATAAAATTATTTATTGAAAATGGCGGAACTGTTCTAGACGAAAATTATATAGAAACTAATCCAAAAATCGAAAAGCAAAAAATTGAGAATTTCGATTCTTTAGACACAACCTCACAACAAATCATCAATATTTTAGAAGAATATGTAAAACCAGCTGTAGCTGCTGATGGTGGAAACATTCTATTTGATTCCTACGACGAGAAAGAAAAACGAGTAAAAGTAGTACTTCAAGGCGCTTGTAACGGTTGTCCATCTTCTACTTTTACTTTAAAAAGTGGTATAGAAAATATGCTAAAAGATATGCTCAATGATAATGAAATAAAAGTAGAAGCTTTGAATGGATAATTGTTTTTTTTTGATTAACTTTATTTGTCATTTTTATACAAAAAAATCATGTCAGTACTAAAAGTTATCGAAGTCCTTTCTAGTTCAGAAAAAAGCTGGGAAGATGCAACTCAACTAGCAGTTGAAAAAGCATCAAAATCACTTAAACACATTCGCTCTGCCTATGTACAAGATCAAAGTGTAAGTGTGAAAAACGGAAAAGTGACAGAATACAGAGTAAATTTAAAACTCACTTTTGAACTTGAATAAAATAATTTTATTTCTAAAAAAGGCGTTTCAATTGAAACGCCTTATTTTAGTTAATGAGAAATGTCAAAATATTCATAATTATAACTCTAATGACTTAACTTTACTGATTCAAGAAAACTTTATTATGAATCAACTTTCTCAAGAAACTAGTCCTTATCTTTTGCAAAATGCCACAAATCCAGTGTATTGGAAAGCTTGGAATGATATTACTCTTCTAGAAGCCAAAGAAAAAAATCAACTTCTTATTATAAGTATTGGTTATTCAGCATGTCATTGGTGTCATGTTATGGAACACGAAAGTTTTGAAGATATTGAGGTTGCACAAATTATGAATTCAAATTTCATTAGTATAAAAATTGATCGAGAAGAACGTCCAGATATTGATGCCGTATACATGAAAGCCATTCAAATAATGACTGGCAGTGGTGGTTGGCCGCTTAATATTGTGGCGCTTCCAGACGGAAGACCAGTTTGGGGTGGAACTTATTTTAAAAAAAATGAATGGATCAATTCGCTAGAACAATTGCAAGAATTCTATCTTTCTAATCCTGAAAAAATGATTGAATATGCTGAGAAAATGCAAGAAGGACTTCAAAGTATAAATATTGTCGTAAATAAAAATCAAAAAGAAAATTTATCCCAAGAATTACTACTTCCGTTACTAGAAAAATGGAAAAAAAGTTTTGATTTGGAATTTGGCGGAATGGCAAGAGCACCAAAATTTATGATGCCCAACAATTATCAATTTCTAATGCGTTATGGTTATCAAAATAATGACCAACAACTTTTAGATTTTGTAGACTTAACATTAACCAAAATGGCTTTTGGAGGTCTTTTTGATACTGTAGATGGTGGTTTTTCGCGTTATTCAGTTGATATCAAATGGCATGTGCCTCATTTTGAAAAAATGCTCTATGACAATGGACAACTCGTTTCTCTTTATGCTGATGCTTATAAACTATCCCAAAACCCATTATACAAAGAAGTTATAGAAAAAACATTAGCTTTTGTATCTCGGGAATTAACAAATAAAGAGGGCGGTTTTTATTGTGCTTTTGATGCCGATAGTTTGAATGCTGAAAACCATCTCGAAGAAGGTGCGTTTTATGTCTGGACAAAAGCCGAATTACAAGCTATTCTCAAAGAAGACTTTGCACTATTTTCAATTGTTTTCAATTGTAATGCCTTTGGTTTTTGGGAAAATGACAATTATGTTCTTATTCAAAATAAAACCTTAGAACAAATTGCTAATGAACAAAATATTGCTGTTTCAGATTTAAATTCAAAAAAGAAAAATTGGGAAAAACTTCTTTTTATTGCAAGAGAAAAAAGAAACAAACCTAGACTTGACGATAAATCATTGACCTCGTGGAATGCTATTATGCTAAAAGGATTTGTTGATGCCTACAAAGCCCTAAATGAGCAAAATTATTTAGATATTGCGCTGCTAAATGCTCAATTTCTAATTAAAAACCAATGGACAAAAGAAGGCAATTTATGGCACAGTTATAAAAATGGAAGAAGTACCATTAACGGTTTTTTAGAAGACTATGCTTTGGTTATAGATGCTTTTATTACATTATATGAAGTCACTTTTGATGAGCAATGGCTTCAAAATGCAAAGCAATTATGTGATTATTGTTTTGAACATTTCTTTGATGATAAAAACCATTTTTTTGCTTTTACATCCAATTTAGATAACCCATTAATAACAACTCATTTTGAAACCGAAGACAATGTTATTCCGGCTTCAAATTCGGTTATGGCTACAAATTTACAACGTCTGGGAGTTTATTTTAACAACTCGTATTATGAGAAAATTTGCCAACAAATGCTTACACAAATACTTCCAAATATTGATTATCCATCTGCTTTTTCTAATTGGATGAATGTATTTTTAAACGATGCGCCAAATCAAAAAGAATTGGCTATTTGTAGTGATAAAGCACTTCATTTTGCATCAAAAATAAATCATTTTTACTTTCCAAATATACTCTTATCAGGAACAGATAAACAATCAACTTTACCATTTTTAGAAAATAGATTTAGTGCCAATAAAACCTTGTTTTATGTTTGCCAAAATAAAACTTGTAATATCCCAAAAGAAGATTTTGAAGAAGTAATAAAAGATTTAAAAAATTGATTTTAAAACCTTTACTTTTTTTTGTAAATTTGCACTTTAATTAAATACTACAAAAACTATGGGATTAGGTACATTCATTAAAAATTTATTTGGTTCAGCTAAAGAAAGTGCTGAAAACCTTGCCGATAAAGCAGAACATTTTGCAGAAGACACATTAGCAAAAGCAAAAGAAAGTGCAGCACCTTTGATGGAAAAAGCAGAAAACTTTGCTGAAGAAGCAATAGCAAAAGCAAAAGAAACTGCAACTCCATTAATGGAAAAAGCGGAGAATTTTGCAGAAGAAGCAATTGCAAAAGCAAAAGAAACTGCTGCACCATTAATGGAAAAAGCGGAGGAATATGCAGAAGTTGCAAAAGAAAAAGTAAGCAAATATTCAGAAAAAGCTGCCGATGCATTAGGTGATGTTGTAGATTCTGTAAAAGAAAATGCTGCCCCAATTGTTGCAAAAGCAGAAGAATTTGCTAGTGATGCAAAAGATAAAATATCTGAAACAATTGATACTGCAAAAGACAAAGTGAACAACCTTGTTGATGACACAAAAGATACAACAGATGAAAATCCTAAAGATGAAATGGCAGATTAAGTATTAAAAAAAACTTATTTTTGTATAAAATTATAACCTTCTCTTTTGAGAAGGTTTTTTATTAGAATATAATGAAATTAGAAGGAAACATCAATCGTCTTGAACAATATATAGATAAATTTATAAATGTATTTGTAGATTATTCTCCAAAATTAATTGCCGCATTAATTATTTTATTTGTTGGAATTTGGGTTATCAGAATCATTTGTAAGATTTCCAAAAAAATCATGATTCAACGCGAGATAGAACCTACTTTGGTAGAGTTTTTATCAGATATCATTTTTTGGGGATTGCGAATTGTGTTATTTATTGCCGTAATTTCAAAATTAGGAATTGAGTCATCCTCATTTGTTGCCATACTTGGTGCTGCAGGTTTGGCAATTGGTTTATCGCTTCAAGGTTCACTATCAAATTTT
Source organism: Flavobacterium sp. (assembly GCA_043744095.1). Lineage (GTDB taxonomy): Bacteria > Bacteroidota > Bacteroidia > Flavobacteriales > Flavobacteriaceae > Flavobacterium. The sequence continues at coordinate 30,208 of JAYTVI010000187.1, read as the reverse complement.
GCTGGAGGTATGTTGATTATTCTATTTAAACCTTTTAAATTGGGTGATGTTATAGAAGCCCAAAATGTTATGGGAACAGTAATAGATATTCAAATTTTTGTTACACAATTATTGACAGCAAACAACCACGTGATTTTTGTTCCTAACGGAGCATTATCAAACGGAACAATAATTAATTATTCTCAGCAAGAAACACGCAGAACAGATTTGACAATAGGAATTTCTTATTCTACTGATTTGAAAAAGGCAAAAAATATAATTCTTGATATTTTAAACAATAACCCAAAAGTTTTAAAAGCACCTCAAGCAACAGTAACAGTGAGAGAGTTGACAGACACAAGCATTAAATTTGCAATTAGAGCTTGGGCAAAAAATGAAGATTTTGGTGATGTATCTTCGGCTATTTTAGAAAATTGCAAAACAGAATTTGACCAACTAGGAATTAACTTTCAACCTTCGCCAAAATAATTTTTATTGTTTTTAGAAATTGTATATAAAAAAAGGTTAGTTTTAACTTTATTTTTTTAAATATGTGCCATGAAAAAATTATTTCTTTATCTAATTATTATTTTCTTCATTTCAAGTCAAATAAATGCTCAAGATAATACTGAAGGAGCAAAACTTGTAGGTCAAAATTTTACAAACCCTATAAGATTAAAAAACAAAATACAAGGTTCTCCTTATCTACAAAAAATGTTTGTTTCTGCAAATGTTGAAAAACTAAACATAAAAGCTTTTATGAGGTATAATGTTTTTGAGGATAATTTTGAATTTATAACCGCTAAAAACGACACCTTAATTCTTGACAAAATAGACGATTTTGGTACAATTGTATTTGCAGCTACTAATAAAAAATACAAACTAACACAATACGTAGATACTAAAAACAAATTGTTTAATGGCTATTTGATTTCACTTTATGAAAAAGGAGGTTTTGTTTTATATAAAAAAGAAAACATTACTTTTTATGAAGAAAAACTAGCAAAAACAACTCTAGAAAGAGATATGCCTGCAAAATATGTGAAGTCGAATGATTTTTATTTTTTTAAAAACAAGGACAAAGGCACTATTGAATTTCCTGAGAACAAAAAGCAACTTCTTAAACTTTTTCCAGATAAGAAAGAAGCATTAGAAACTTTCATAAAAGAAAATAAAATAAATTTTTACGAAGAAACCGAAAAAATGAAAATTATTGATTTTCTAAGCACACAATAATGCTATTTCTTAGAAGTGGTAATCAAAAAATCTTTTAGATAATACGGTTCAAAATAAGCGACATCTACAGTGTCGTTTTTTTTGTATTTCTCGTAACTCAAAAGACTCATTTCGTTTGCAGAAGGATAAACAATATCTTCTAAAAAAACAAAGTTAGATTTGGTCAATACTGTTTTGCATTTTTCTTGACAATCGCCAACAAAATAAATGGTTTCGTTATATTCTTGATACGATTCTTCCGAAACAACTTCTGCCTTTACCTCTGAAATTTTGACTTGATTAGAATTAAAAACCGCACTGTATACTTCCATTCGCCTGGCATCAATCATTGGAATAATTATACCATCGTTATGTGAAACTTGTGCTGCTAATACCGTCAAAGTATCAATAGCTATTAACGGAATATCTAATGCAAAACACAACCCTTTCGCGGCAGAAACTCCAATTCGCAAGCCAGTATACGAACCTGGACCTTGACTTACTGCTATTGCGTCTAATTTATTGAAACCAACACCAGCGTCTTTAAGAACAGCTTCTATAAAAACGTGTAACTTCTCTGCATGAGAATAACCTTTTTCGTCCATTTGTTTGCAGAGTACAGTTGCTCCGTTTTTGGCTAATGAAACGGAACAATTTTTGGTTGCGGTTTCTAGATTAAGAATATACGACACGTTTTTTTTGGCTTAATTAATTTGTAGAAATACTTATAGCTGTTTTTCCTTTTTTCTCTGTGCTATTTTTCTCTGAAGAAACTGTTACTTTATTGCCTGAATTTAAATCTTTTGTAACAGTAGTATAGGGACCAACAATTACAACATCTCCTTTAGACAAGCCTTCAGTAACTTCGATATTTGTATCGTCTTGAATACCTGTTTTGATGATTTTTATTTTGGCTTTGTCACCAACTTTTACAAATACGCATTCGTATTTTTTATCGCTTTTGGGCTTGATTTTGTTTTCTTCAGAATTTGGATCTTCGACTTCTAATTTTTTTACAGCAGTAGTATCTGCTTTTACCACCACAGCACTAATTGGCACTCCCAATACATTTTCTTTTCTTTTTGTGATAATATCAACTGTAGCGGTCATTCCAGGTCGAAATGGCGAATAACTTATTGGTTTTCCTGAAACCAAATCTTGATATGATTCCTTAAGAATTCTAACTTTTACTTTAAAATTTGTTACTTGATCAGCTGTCAAAGTAGCACTAGCCGAGTTGGAAATACTAGTTACTATTCCTTTAAATTTCTTTTTTAAATAAGCGTCAACCTCAACATTGGCAGAATCTCCTACGTTTATTTTCACGATGTCATTTTCATTTACATCAACTTCAACTTCCATATTGTTAAGGTTGGCAACTCGCAAAATTTCTGTTCCAGTCATTTGTTGTGTCCCTAAAACTCTTTCACCTAACTCAACGTTTAACATAGAAATAGTACCGTCAGCTGGCGCATAAATAGTTGTTCTACCAAGATTGTCTTTTGCTTCATTGACTGTTGCCGAAGCACTTTTTACATTATAATAAGCAGACTCTTTTGCGGCTTTAGCATTTTCAAAAGAAGCCATTGCTTTATCCCATTCTGATTTTGAAATAATACCCTTATCAAAAAGAATTTTGTTCCTTTCATAATTAGATTTGGCTTCTTTAAAACTAGCGTCTGCTTGACCTAATCCAGCTTTGGTTTGAGACAATCCAGCAACGGTTCTGTTGTAACCAGAGGTGTATAAATCTGGATTTATTTTTACTAACAAATCTCCTTTTTTTACAACTTGACCTTCTTTTACAGGTAACGAAATTATTTCTCCAGAAACTTCTGATGATATTTTGACTTCTATTTCTGGTTGAATTTTTCCCGTAGCAGAAACGGTTTCGATGATTGTTATAGCATCTGCTTTTGCAATTTCTACATCAATTGCTTTCTCTTTATTTCCTAAAATTCCTTTTTTTGATAAAGTAACTAATGTGATGATGGCTATTACTACTCCACCAATAATAAAATATTTTGTTTTGCTTGACATAGTTATTGTTTTTTGATAATTGGAATTCCAAAATAGAATTCTACAATTTTTGTTCTAAAAATATAATCGTATTTGGTTCGTAAAACTTCAGATTGAGCATTTACGTAAAGTGTTTGAGATTGATTAATATCAAAAGCATTCATCATTCCAACTGCATATCTTTCTTTGGCATAATTATATGCATTTTCTCTAGCTTCTAGTGCAGTAACTGCTGATTGATATGCATTAAAAGCACCATTTGCATCGGTAAAAGCAGTATAAACATTGCGTTGCAAATCGAGTTCGGATTGTGAAAGTGCAATTTTACTTCTTTCGAGTGCGACTTTTGATCGTTCTACATTATTTTTTACTGAAAAACCATTAAAAATCGGAACATTCAATTGAACTCCAAAATTATGACCTTTGTTGTTGCTAAATTGATTAAAAAAAGCAGGATTTGTTGTTCCTGTAAAATTTCCAGATGCATCAAAAGTTGGAATATCAGCATAAGCAATCCTTGTACTAAAACCATAAAACCCTTGCAAAGTTGGTTGAAAAGCACCTTTTGCAATTGTGATATTTTTTTCTGCAATTTCAAGATTGGTTTGAGCAATTTTCAGTTCGACACGTTCACTTTTCGCTTTTTGATAAATCGCTTCAGGTGATTGAAATAGTACTTCGCTTTGTTTGGCTTCATACTTTCCTTCATCAATATCAAAATCTTGAAATTTATCTAATTGCAATAATTGAGCTAAGCTTAATTTTGAAATAAGCAAGGTGTTTTCTGCCGCTATGATTCTTTGTTTGTCGCCAGCAACTGTTGCTTTACTGTCCAACAAATCTCCTCTCGGAATAGAACCTGCATTGACTAATTCTTCGGTTCTTTTGTATTGTTTTTCGTTGTTTGCTAATTGCTCTTGCTGCACTTTTAGGTTTTCTTTATTGAAAAGAATTTGTAAAAAGGCGTTAGCAATATTTAACGAAATATCATCTTTCATTTTAGACAATTGATATAGCGCTGCTATAATTGAAAGTTTGGATTTTCTGTAAAGATTTTGATTTTGTAAGCCTTTATAAATATCAACACCAGCATTCAAACCCATAGACGTAAATTGTGTTGTTTGGTTTTCTAAAGTATTGGTAAGAATATTGGTATTCAAACCGATGTTCCAGGAATGAGAAGCAGAAGCATTTATTGATGGAAGAAAATTTCCAAGAGTACTTTTCTTTTCAATTTCTGATAATTTTGAATCTAATTCAGATTGTTTTATCGAAATATTGTGTTCTAGTGCATAGTTGACACAGTCTTCAATAGTCCATTTTTTTGCTTGTGCTTGATTGGCAATACTCCACAAAAGCATTAAAACCAGCATATTATTTTTTACTTTTTTCATATATTTTTTGAATGAAAGTGTAGCAAAGGTACTACACAAATTTAACATTTTCTAATAAACTAAAATTGCTTTTTCAGGTATTGATTATTCTTTTTTCTCTTCTGATTCTAATCCTTGATTCCAAACTTTTATTTTATCGGTTGCTTTGACTCCCGATTTTACTTCAACATCGATGCCATCACTTACACCCAAAACCAAATCTCTTCTTTCAAATTTTTGAGTTCCAGTTTCTACCTCAACATAGGGTTTTTCTGTTTTTTTATCAAATTGAATTAACGATTCTTTTATAGAAAGTACTTTTTCTGCTTTTTCTAAAATAATAGACGCATTGGCACTCAATCCTGCTCTGATAAAAGTGTCGTCTCTATTTGTTAATGAGGCTTTTATCTCAAATTGAATGGCGCCATTTTCTGTTTTTCCTTTCGGAGCAATATATTGCAAAACAGCATCAAATTTTTTGTTTTCGATTGCACCAACTGTTATTTCTAAAGGTAGTTTTTCTTTTATTTTTCCTACTTCTGATTCGTCAACTTTGCCTACAAAAATCATTCTACCAACATCTGCAACACTAGCAATTGTTGTTCCTTCGTTAAAATTATTACTTTCTATAACTTGATTTCCTACTTTGACAGGAACATCAAGCACCATTCCGTTTACTGTAGATCGGATAAGAGTGTTGGCATAACTTCCTAATCCTGAAGTTGTTCCTGTTTTTGCAATGTCAAATCCTTGCTTTGAAGCGGCATAATTTTGCTTGGCTTGTTTGTATGCTAATTGTGCCGCATCAAAATCATTGGCAGAAATAACACCTTTGTCAAATAAAGTTTTCTGACGCAAGAATAATTTTTCTTGATTGTCTAAGTCGTTCTTTGCAGATTGCATTTGGTTTTTGGTATTGCTTAAATTTGAAACATTTGCAACTACTTTTATTTTTGCAATTAAATCACCTGCTTTGATACTCTCTCCAGCTTTGATATATACTTCTTCAATGATACCAGAAATATTGGGTTTGATAAGTACTTCCTCGTCTGGAACTATATTTCCTGTTGCAATGGTATTTTTTATAATCGTTTTAATTTCGGTTTTATCCGTTTCAAAAACGACTGGTGATTCTTGATTTTTGGCATATAAATAATATAAAGCTCCAAAAAACATAATTACTATAAAAATTAAAACGGTTATGGTTACTCCTTTTTTCATATCTGGCTATTTAAGTTTTTTATTCTGTTCGTAAAGCATCAACTGGTTTGACATTGATTGCGGTTTGTGCAGGTATAAAACCTGCTAATAATCCTGATCCTATTAAGATTAATAATGCTACAAAAACAACTGGCAAATCTACAGTAGGATTTGTAAACATACTGTCTTCGCTTGGCATTGTTGCGAGTATTTTATTGACTACAGCTATCAATCCAGTTGCAACTGCAATACCAAACATTCCTGCAACAATTGTTAAAGAAATAGCTTCTAAAAGTATTTGAGATCGTATAGCAGCTGGCGTTGCTCCTATTGCTCTTCTGATTCCTATTTCTTTGGTTCGTTCTTTGACTACAATAAGCATAATATTTGAAATACCAATTACGCCAGAGAGCAATACTAGAGTTCCAACAAAATAGGCAATAAATTTTAATATCAGGAACAAGCCTTGTACTTTACTAAACTCTTCAAACAAGTCAAAGTTTCCGATTGCCCGTTCATCATCGGGATGAATGGTATGTCGGGATTTCATAAACTCGATAATCTTTGGTTTTAGCATGGTAATTGATGCCTCGTCGTTTGCTGTCAATGCCATCCAACCAACTGTATCACCATAATTGAAAGCTTGTTGAAAAGTGGTAAAAGGCATGAATATGTTTTTCTGGGCCGATTCTGCATCACCATTATTTCTAGACTTCGATTTGTATACACCAACCACCATAAAATTTACCCCATTGACTTTGATGTAGGTACCAATAACTTCTTCTGCTTGCGAATATAATTCGCTTATGACTCCTTGCCCGATAACTGCAATTTTGCGTTTTTGTTTGATGTCTTCTTGGTTTACAAATCTACCTTTGATGATTTCCATAGACTCTTGTTTTATCAATTCTGGATAATCTCCATAAATGGTATAAGCAGCGGTTTTGGTACCTCTGACTACATTATTTGCGCCTTGATAACCACCTAATTGATTGCGTGGTGAGACATATAATAGGTCTGGAAAATTTTGTTTTAATGCATCAACATCATTATTTTTGAAATTAAACTGTCGTGTTTGTGGCAATCCTTTGTATGCCTTTGATGTTCCTTGTGTCCACATAAACATAGTATTGGTCGCAATACCTGAAAAACCTTGTTTGACTCCGTTTTCTAAACCGTTTCCGGCAGCTAACAAAATAACCAGAATAAAAATACCCCAAAACACCCCAAAAGCAGTTAGTATCGTTCGGAATGTGTTGGCACTCAACGCTTGTAAAATTTCGTTCCATTGGTCTCTTTCAAACATAATTATTCGTCTCTAAGTGCAACAATAGGTTTGATTTTTGCTGCACGATAAGCAGGAAAAAATCCTGCAATTGCTCCAGCAACAACTAATAATATCAATGTAGTTAAAGCAATACTAAAATCTACTTGAGGATTTAAAAAGTATTCGCTTTTTATTTGTGGACCAGCTAATTCTAACAAAAGTAAGCTCATTAATAAACCCACAAACCCTGCTATTGTTGTAATAAAAATGGACTCGTGCAGAATCATTCCAATGATAGAAACTGGAGATGCGCCTAATGCTTTTCGGATTCCGATTTCTTTTGTACGTTCTTTTACTATAATAAGCATAATGTTACTCACACCAACAACTCCTGCAATTATGGTACAAATTCCGACCCACCAAAAAAACAACCTTATGTATAAATTCAAATCATAAAACTGTTTGGCTTGTTCGATAGAATTGTTAATTCCTATTGCGCTTTCATCATCAGGAGCAATTGTATTTTTACTTTTTAAAATTTGACCCAAACCAACGGTAAACTTTTTTGATTCAGCCAAAGCTTCTTCATAATTGTCTTTTTTCTTGAGTGTGTAAAACAAATTACTTATTTTATCTCCAGCACCAAACGCTTTTTGAACCGTAGTTAATGGCAAATAAATTCTAGTTTCTTCTCTTTCACCAGCAGGATCTGTAAACACACCTACTACTTTAAAATTGATTGATGCAATATTGATCAACTCACCCAATGGGTTTTTATCTTTAAACAAATCTTGTTTTAGTTTTTGACCAATAACAGCCACTTTTTCGTTGTTTGCTAAATCGTTTGTATTAACAAAACGTCCTAGTACAACTGTTGCGTTTTCTATAGCCTGATAATCTGGATACACGCCACGATATTGATAATTTCCAGATTCTTTTCCGTAGGTTACAATCCCATTCCAAACATTATATGTTGACGCTTTTTTTTCTAATTGCTCGCCAAATTTTTGTACAGAAATTTCATAATCACTATCGTGAAATTGAATTTCTCTGCCTGGATTTAAACCTTTGTATTCTTTTGCAGTAGTTCCAGACCAAACTTCAATAATTCCATCAGCATCACGTTCAAACTGTTTTTCTATTCCGTTTTGAAGCCCTTTTCCGACGCCAAGCAAGATGACCAAAATAAAGATTCCAGAAGCCACAGATATGCCAGTGAGAAAAGTTCTCAACTTGTTTTTGGCAACAGCCTGAAAAATTTCTTGCCAGCGTTCTATATTAAACATACGATGAAGCTCTTACTTGTTCAACTAGTTTGTCATCTATAATAATTCCGTCTTTTAGTACTACATTTCGTTTGCACATAGCAGCAATATCTCTCTCGTGGGTTACGATGAGAATGGTTTTTCCTTCGTCGTTTATGGCTTGAATAAGTTCCATTACTTCATAAGACGTTTTGGTGTCTAATGCTCCTGTGGGTTCATCTGCCAAAAGTACTTTGGGATTTGAAGCCAAAGCTCTTGCTATTGCTACTCTTTGTTTTTGACCTCCAGAAAGTTCGTTTGGCAGGTGATGTGAATGTGAAGCCAAGCCCACTTTTTCTAAAAAACTCATTGCAATTTGGTTGCGTTCTGCTCTTTTTAGACCTTGATAATACAATGGCATTGCTACATTATCTAGCGCACTTTTATAATTGATAAGGTTGAACGATTGAAAAACAAAACCCAAAAAACGGTTTCTGTATTTAGAAGCGATAGTTTCGTTTAAATTTTTGATTGGAACATTGTCTAGGTTGTAACTGCCCGAATCTGCTTCGTCTAGAATTCCTAAAATATTAAGGAGTGTTGATTTTCCGGAACCAGACGAACCCATTATTGCTACAAGTTCGCCTTCTTTGATGTTGAAATTTATACCTTTTAACACGTGCAGTTCGGAGCTCCCCATTTTGTAGGATTTATGTAAGTTGGTGATTTCAATCATAATACTCCTTTTTTTAACAATAATACTAATTTTGTTACTGAAATTGTAATAAGAAAATGTTAATAGTGTTTGTTTGCTGCTACTATTTAAAAACAAAAATTTTAGCTTTTATTTTTTTGCTAAACAAAACTCATCATCAGCTTTTTTTATCTTGCTTCTAAAAAAAACATTTTGTTTTTATTGCATAAGACAATGTTCTTTTAGATTTGTTACAGCTTTATAAAAATAAAAGTTTTTTTTGTTTTTAATTTAGCTTGATGTTGTTTTATGTGAATTGTATTAATTGGAAGAATAATTTGTATTGGCAGTAATTTTAGTCTAAAAATTTGATTACATCTTCTTTATTTAAATTCATATAGTTACAGAATTCCGTTACGGTTATTAATTGATGTTTTGATTTGTTTTTCTGTTTTTTTATTTTGTTAATAATATTTCTAGACTGTCTTTCACTTATACCAGTGATTCTTTGAATGTCTTTTGGATACATGCATATTCTATTCATACTTTGCTAGTTGCTCGTAGTATCATGCACTTTGATACTGCTTTGATACGGAGTAGTAACGTAGTAACATCCTTTTTTATTATGTTGGCTATTTAGGTGTGTTTTTTTAATTCTTTATTGTTTTATGTTTGACTATTTATCCTACCCAATTTCACCCTTTATCTTGTTTATTTTTTTGAGTTTATTGGTTTTATTCTTAAAAATTATCCAGCTGCACAAAGAGTTTCCCTGAAAAGCTTCGCAAATGTCTCCTGACTTTGCGTGATGATGATTAAAAATAATTTCTATCTTTGATAAAATGAAATTTATGAAAGAAGGTTATGTTATTAGAGATCAAACACTACCTCATTTTATAACCGCCACAGTTGTAGATTGGATTGATGTTTTTACAAGAAAAAGCTATAAAGAAGTGGTTATTGAATGTATGGATTTTTGCATTAAAAACAAAGGAATGATTTTGTATAGTTATGTTATAATGAGCAATCACATTCATTTAATTGTGCAATCGAATGAAGGTAAATTATCTGATTTATTAAGAGATTTTAAAAAATTTATCTCTAAAACTATTCTTGAAAAAATTCAAACCGAACCAGAAAGCAAAAGAGAATGGATGTTGGAGCGATTTAAGTTAGCAACAGAAAGTCATTCTAGAAACAAAAATTATCAGTTTTGGCAATATGGAAATCATGCTGAAGAAGTCTATTCTGAAAAATTTATGAGGTCAAAAATACATTATATTCATCAAAATCCTGTTAGAGCAGGAATTGTTATTAAACCGCAAGATTATATTTTTTCTAGTGCAAGTAATTATGTTGAAGGCAAAGGTATTATTAATGTTGAATTAATTGAAATTTATGTTGTGAATGTTTTAAATCCTAACTCAATTTTAAAATACAATAGTTATGATTAAATGTTTTCCGCAAAGTCAGGAGACATTTGCGGAGCTCAGTAGTAATAATGATGTTTTTATTTATAAGAACACTTTGCGGAGCTGGGCAAAAGAAACTTTAAATGAAATAAAAGAATTGATACATAATCTCAGTTCTATAGAATAAATCAAGTTTAATTTGAAACTTAAAGTCAAAATTATTTTCCAACTTCAAAATACAAAAATTTCAAATTGTATTCTCAAATTACAATCCTAAAACTTTCCGAAAACTAACTCTTAAAAAATTTCCTATTTCACTCTAGACTTTTACCTTTGTAAGTCGGAATAAAATGCTGCCCAAATGAATAAAAATAGTAAAAGAAGAGAAGCTTTATTATACCACGCCAAACCTACTCCAGGTAAAATTCAGGTTGTACCAACCAAGAAATATGCTACACAAAGAGATTTGTCATTGGCCTATTCGCCTGGAGTTGCCGAACCTTGTTTGGAAATAGCCAAAGACATCAATAATGTTTATAAATATACCGCCAAAGGCAATCTAGTTGCTGTAATCACCAACGGAACTGCGGTTTTAGGACTTGGCGATATAGGTCCAGAAGCTTCAAAACCTGTAATGGAAGGAAAGGCTTTGTTGTTTAAGATTTTTGCAGATATCGATGTTTTTGACATTGAAGTTGATACCAAAGACATCGATAAATTTGTAGAAACAGTCAAGAATATTGCTCCTACTTTTGGAGGCATTAATCTTGAAGACATCAAAGCGCCTGAGTCTTTTGAAATAGAACGCAGATTGGTCGAAGAGTTGAATATTCCGGTGATGCACGATGATCAACACGGTACAGCAATTATTTCGTCTGCAGCATTATTGAATGCTTTAGAATTGGCCGAAAAAGCTATAGAGTCTATTAAAATTGTAATTTCTGGTGCTGGATCTGCAGCATTAGCTTGTGCCAATCTTTATGTGCTTTTGGGTGTAAACCCAAAAAACATCACTATGTTTGATGTAGAAGGTGTTTTGAGTAACGATCGTACTGACTTATCTCCGTTACAACAAAGATATACAAGTGGTAGTAAAGGAATTTCGTTGGGAGAAGCACTTGTTGGTGCAGATGTTTTTTTAGGCTTATCTGCCGGAAATATTCTTTTGCCAGAAATGTTATTGGGCATGGCAAATGACCCGATTGTTTTTGCTATGGCAAATCCTATTCCAGAAATAGATTATAATCTTGCAATTGCTACTCGCAAAGATATTATTATGGCAACTGGTCGTTCTGACCATCCAAATCAAGTTAATAATGTACTTGGGTTTCCCTATATTTTTCGTGGTGCTTTAGATGTTCGAGCTACCAAAATTAACGAAGCTATGAAAATGGCTGCAGTAAAAGCTTTGGCAGCTTTGGCTAAAGAATCGGTACCAGAACAAGTAAATATTGCCTATGGCGAAATGAAATTGGTTTTTGGTCGCGATTACATTATTCCGAAACCTTTTGATCCTAGATTGATTTCTCATGTTGCTCCTGCTGTGGCAAAAGCTGCTATGGATTCTGGAGTGGCTTTGCATCCTATCTTAGATTGGGATAAATATGAAGAAGAATTGTTGGAACGTTTAGGCTCAGACAATAAAATGGTCAGACTACTTACTAATCGTGCCAAAACAGAACCAAAACGGATTGTTTTTGCTGAAGCTGACCATCTAGATGTGTTGAAAGCTGCTCAAATTGTTTTGGAAGAAAAAATAGGATATCCAATTTTGTTAGGAAACAAAGAAGTTATTTTGGAACTCAAAGAAGAACTGGGTTTTGATGCAGAAGTACCAATTTATGATCCTAAAACTAAAGAAGAAGACAAAAGAAGACTTCGATATGCAGATATTTTCTGGAAAGCTCGTCAACGTAGTGGAATTTCGTTATTAGATTCTCAAAAATGGATGCGCGAACGCAATTATTTTGCCGCAATGATGGTAAATGAAGGAGAAGCTGATGGTTTGGTAACTGGATATTCTAGAAGTTATCCATCTGTAGTGAAACCAATGTTTCAATTGATTGGAAAAGCACCTGGAATTTCGATTATTGCTACAACCAATATGATGATGACCAATCGTGGTCCAATGTTTTTATCTGATACTGCTATTAACATCAATCCTACCGCTGATGATTTGGCAAAAATTGCATTGATGACTGCCAAAACCGTTAGAATGTTTGGTTTAGAACCGGTTATTGCAATGGTTTCGTTTTCTAACTTTGGTTCTTCTGCTCACGAAAGTTCTATAAAAGTGAAAGAAGCTGTTCTATATTTGCACAAATACTATCCAGATTTGATTGTTGATGGTGAAATTCAAGTTGATTTTGCTTTAAATCCTGAAATGCTAAAAGAAAAATTTCCTTTTTCTAAATTGGCGGGGAAAAAAGTAAACACTTTAATATTTCCAAATTTAGAATCCGCAAACATTACCTACAAAATGTTGAAAGAATTGTATAAAGTAGATTCTATTGGTCCAATTATGTTAGGAATGGAAAAACCTGTACACATTTTTCAATTGGGTGCAAGTGTTGAAGAAATGGTAAATATGGCAGCAGTAGCAGTAGTTGACGCACAAGAAAAACACAAACGATTGAAAAATTTAGATATAAAATTTTAATAGTTAATCAACTGAAATTATCTCAATTAAAGAATTTTGTTATATTTGGGATTACTTTAACAAAAGAATGATAGCGCACATACAAGGAAAACTAGTAGAAAAAACTCCAACAGATGTCATTATTGACTGTTCTGGAATTGGATATCACATCAATATATCATTGCATACTTATTCGTTAATCCCACAAACTGAGAACATCAAGTTGTTTACTTATCTTCAAATTAAGGAAGATGCCCATACCCTATTTGGATTTGTAGAAAAATCTGAAAGAGAAATATTTAAAATGCTACTTTCTGTTTCAGGAATTGGTGCTAGTATAGCTAGAACAATGTTATCATCTCTTGACCCTAAACAAATTATTCAAGCATTGGCTGTTGGTGATATTGCTACCATCCAATCTATAAAAGGTATTGGAAGTAAAACTGCACAACGTGCCATACTTGATTTGAAGGATAAAGTGTTAAAAATCTATGATATTGATGAAGTTTCGATGTCACAAAGCAATACAAACAAAGATGAAGCGTTATCTGCTTTGGAGGTTTTAGGTTTCAATAAAAAAATGGCAGAAAAAGTGGTTGACAAAATTGTCAGTCAGGATATAGATGCAACCGTAGAATCAATTATAAAACAAGCTTTAAAAAATTTATAATAGTTGAAAACATTTTATATAAAAAAATTAGAAGCTTTGCTAAAAATCTGTGCCTTTGCACTTGTTTTATTAACTAGTTATACCATTCAGGCACAAGTAGTTCCAGAAACTGATGCCGAAGCTCAAGATACCATCAAAAAAGGATATTCGCAAGGAACACTTCAAATGGATAACCCAAAAAGTATTGTTGAAGCTTATACTTATGATCCTGTAACCGATAGGTATGTTTATACCAATACTGTCGATGGTTTCAATATCAATTATCCTATTATTTTAACGCCAAAAGAATACGAAGAATTGGTGTTAAGAGAATCTATGCGAGCTTATTTTAAGAAAAAATCAGATGCAATAGATGGAAAAAAAGAAGGTAGTGATGAAGCTAAAAAAGATTTATTGCCTCGATATTATTTAAACTCTGGTTTTTTTGAATCTGTTTTTGGAAGCAATACTATCGACGTAAAACCAACTGGTTCGGTTGAAGTTGATTTAGGAATACGCCATTCAAAACAAGACAATCCAGCTATAACGCCAAAAAATCGCTCGCAAACCAATTTTGATTTTGCACAACGAATAAGTATGAGTTTGCAGGGAAAAGTCGGAACTCGATTGAACGTAAATGCCAATTATGATACCCAATCAACTTTTGCATTTCAGAATTTGATAAAACTAGAATATGCACCAACAGAAGACGATATAATTCAGAAAATTGAAGTTGGTAATGTGAGTTTGCCTTTGAATAGTTCTTTAATTCGTGGCGCTCAAAGTTTATTTGGGGTAAAAGCCCAACTGCAATTTGGCAAAACTACTGTTACAGGTGTTTTCTCTGAACAAAAATCGCAAACCAAAACAGTTACTTCACAAGGCGGAGGAACAGTTCAAGATTTTGAACTTTTTGGTTTGGATTATGATGCTGACAGACATTTTTTTCTTTCTCAATATTTTAGAGAAAAATATGATAGTTCGTTAAAAAATTACCCATTTATTGATAGTAGAGTTCAAATTACTCGTATGGAAGTTTGGATTACCAATCGCCAAAATAGAGTAAATACTACCAACAACAATTTAAGAAATATTATTGCCTTACAAGATTTGGGTGAAGCCCAATTAACAGGTTTGACAAATCAAGAAATTATAGCTGTAGATCCTGTTCCAGCTGGATTTTTCTTAAAACCAACAGATACACCAGTAGACAACAAAAACAACCAATACAATCCAGAATTAATTGTTTCTAGTGGTGGCTTTTTGAATCCAAATATTAGAGAAATCGCAACTGCTAATGCTGGTTTTAATACAGTTGTTCCTGTTGAAGGTCAAGATTATTCTAAACTTGAAAATGCAAGAAAATTAAACCCAAACGAATATACATATAATACTCAACTTGGATATATTTCGTTACAACAAAAATTAGCAAACGACGAAGTTCTTGCAGTTGCTTATCAATATACTATTGGAGATAATGTATACCAAGTTGGGGAATTTGGTAACGATGGAGTAAATGCTACTGAAGCTGGACCAATTGACCCATTAACTGGCCAACCTGGTTCTATTACAACACAAACTTTGGTAGTGAAAATGCTGAAAAGTAATTTGACAAATGTTCAGAAACCTGTTTGGAATTTGATGATGAAAAATATTTATCAAATCCCAGGTGCATATCAACTCGAGCAGCAAGATTTTAGATTCAATATAGTTTATGCCGATCCTTCACCTTTAAATTATATTACGCCAGTTGTACCATTTCCTACAAATCCTAATATAGAAAATAAAGTTCAAGATACTCCATTGCTTAAAGTTTTTAATGTAGACAAATTAAATTATAATAATGACCCTCAAGCTGGTGGTGATGGTTTCTTTGATTTTATCCAAGGTCTTACCGTTGATACTCAAAATGGGAGGTTGATTTTTACCACTAAAGAACCTTTTGGAGAATTGATTTTTAATAAATTAAAAAATACTGGTAGTGGTGAAGATTATAAAACTGAAAGTACTTACAATCTAAACCAACAAAAATATGTGTTTAGAAATTTGTATCGAAAAACACAAGCTTCTGCTTTACAGGAAGGTGATAAAAATAAATTTCAATTAAAAGGGAAATTTAAATCTACTGGTGGAGACGGAATTCCGATTGGTGCTTTTAACGTACCTAAAGGTTCTGTAGTTGTTACCGCTGGCGGAAGAGTTTTAGTTGAAGGACTAGATTATAGTGTGAACTATCAAGCTGGTCGAGTACAAATATTAGATCCATCTTTAAAAGCATCAAATACACCAATTGAGGTTTCTGTGGAGAACAATTCAGTATTCGGGCAACAAACTAGACGATTTGTAGGTATTAATGTAGAACATAAATTTTCAGAAAAATTTGTACTTGGAGCTACAATATTAAAAATGACAGAAAAACCATTGACTCAAAAATCGAGTTACGGTCAAGAATCTGTAAACAATACAATTTTTGGGGTTAATACAAATTTTTCTACCGAGGTGCCTTTTTTTACTAGAATGGTTAACAAACTTCCGTTTATTGATACCGATGTTCCTTCAAATATTTCGTTTAGAGGAGAATTTGCATATCTAAAACCTGACACTCCAAAAGCAGATCAATTTAATGGCGAATCAACTATTTATGTTGATGATTTTGAAGGTTCTCAAAGTACAATCGATTTGCGTTCTCCTTCCGCTTGGTCACTTTCGTCAGTTCCGGTAAAAAATACTACTAGTTTGTATAATGATTTTGGAGCAGATTTAAATGATATTAAATACGGTGACAAAAGAGCAAAATTAAGCTGGTATTCTATTGATCCATCGATTTATGGACCACCAGATGGTATTTCTGCCGAAGATATTTCTCTTGCCACAACACGTAGAATTTCTAGTCAAGAGTTATATCCTAATACTGATATTGCTGCTGGACAATTGCAAGTAATTAATACATTAGATTTAACTTATTATCCAAGCGAAAGAGGTCCGTATAATAATAATCCACTTGCTGCTGGAACCAATACTTTACCAAATCCTCAAGATAATTTTGGAGGAATTACCCGTTCTTTAAATTCTACCAATTTTGAACAATCAAATGTTGAATATATTCAGTTTTGGGTTTTAGATCCTTATGTTGGTGCTGGTGCCTTACCACAAACAAGTACCAATACAGGAAAAATTTATTTTGACCTTGGTTCAATTTCTGAAGATGTTTTAAAAGATGGACGAAAACAATATGAAAATGGTTTGCCCGAAGCAGGTTCAAATCAATTAACATATGATACTGTTTGGGGAAAAGTTCCTGTTTCACAATCATTGGTTTACGCTTTTGATACAAATGAAACAAATAGAGCGGTACAAGATGTAGGTTTTGATGGTTTAACAGATGCTGATGAAGGTGCTATTTATACTAATTTTGCAGGACTACCTGATCCAGCTGGAGATAATTATCAATATTTCTTGAATGCTACAGGATCTATTTTAAACCGATACAAAAACTTTAACGGAACTCAAGGGAATTCACCAGTAAATGTTACAGATGCTAATAGAGGCAACTCAACTTTGCCGGATATTGAAGATATCAATAGAGATAATACCATGGATACCTTCAATGCCTATTATGAATATGGAATTGATATAAGACCAGGTATGGATGTTGGAAACACCAAATTTGTTACCAATGCATTTCAAACTACAGTATCAATTCCTGGTGCTGCAGGTGAAACTCAAGCAAGATGGGTACAGTTTAAAATACCTGTAACTACTTCTGATAAAAATACTATTGGAGCAATTTCAGATTTTACTTCAATCCGATTTGTAAGAATGTTTTTAACAGGATTTAGTGATCAAATTACAGTTCGTTTTGGTGCATTAGATTTAGTTCGTGGTGAGTGGAGACGTTATGCTAAATCTCTTGACCCTACAGATGTTGATGTTGATAATGATTTGACAGATTTTGATGTACAAGCTGTAAACATTCAAGAAAATGCTAATCGTGAACCTATAAATTATGTTTCTCCACCAGGAGTTGTTCGAGAGCAATTGTATAATAACAATACGGTTATCAACCAAAACGAACAATCATTAGCCTTAAGAGTTTCTGGAGTAAATGGACTTGAAGCTGGAGATTCTAGAGCTGTTTTCAAAAATGTAAGTGTCGATATGCGTCAGTTTAAAAAACTACGTATGTTTTTGCACGCAGAGAGATTAGGTCAAGAAGAATTAGCGCCTAATGAAATGGTTGGGTTTATACGTTTTGGAAATGACTTTACAGAAAATTTTTATCAGATTGAAATTCCTTTAAAACCATCCGATATTGGTTCAAATACACCTGAAACAGTTTGGCCAGAGGCAAATAATATTGAGTTGCCATTAGCATTATTAACACAAATTAAAATACTTTCACGTGAAAATCCGCCATTATCAAACGGAGAAATATTCTATCCAAATGCATCTCAAGTTGACCCTGCATTGACCAAAAATATAAAAATTGGTGTGCGTGGTAATCCTAATTTTGGATTGGTACGAACATTAATGGTTGGTGTCAAAAATAATACCAATGGAGGTCTTGACCAATATGGCGATCCTTTAACAGCAAGACCTATAAAAGGAGAAGTTTGGTTTAACGAACTCCGATTGTCTGAAATGGATAATAATGGTGGTATGGCAGCAGTAGTAAATGCAGATGCCAATTTTGCAGATTTCGCCACTCTTTCTGCTACAGGTAAAATGAGTACCATTGGTTTTGGTTCTCTAGAACAAGGACCAAATGAAAGAAGTCGTGAAGACATTCAACAATATAATATTGTAACCAATTTGAATTTAGGTAAAATATTACCTAAGAAATGGAATATCAATCTTCCTTTTAATTATGCTATTGGTGAAGAAACAATCACTCCAGAATATGATCCTTTTAACCAAGATATAAAATTAAAACAAGTGCTTGACATTACTTCTAATCAAGCAGAAAAAAAAGAAATAAAAAACAGAGCGATTGATTATACCAAACGATCAAGTATCAACTTTATTGGCGTTAAAAAAGAAAGAGGCGAAAAACAAAAACCTCATATTTATGACCCAGAAAACTTAACACTTTCGTATTCATATAATGAAGTTGAACGTCATAATTTTGAAATTGAAAGATTTACAGATCAACAAGTTACTACTACAGCTGATTATACTTTTGCATTTCAACCAAAGGCAGTTGAACCTTTCAAGAAGAGTAAATATTTTAAGAAAAGTGATTATTGGAAATTATTGAGTGATATTAATTTTAACTATTTGCCTTCCAATTTATCTTTTAGCACCAATATTATTAGACAATACAACAAACAACAATTTCGTCAAATAGATGTTGCTGGTATTGAGCTTGATCCATTATACCGTAGAAATTTTATGTTTAATTATCAATACGGTTTTAATTATAATCTGACTAAAGCTTTAAAAATAAACTATACTGCTTCGTCAAATAATATCGTCAGAAATTATCTTAATGAAAACAATGAATTAATAAATGATGTTACTATTTGGACTGATTATTTTAATCCAGGAACATCAAACCAACATACTCAACAATTTGTTTTGAATTATGATTTGCCAATAAATAAATTACCTTTTTTGAGTTTTGTGAAATCTACTTATTCTTACACTGGTGATTATAACTGGCAACGTGCATCGTTAGCACTTTCTAATTTTAATCAAAATGGTATTAATTATGATTTAGGAAATACGATTCAAAATGCTGGTTCACATAAATTGAATACTGCATTTAATATGGATTCCTTTTATAAATATATTGGTTTGTCTAAGAAAACAAAGAAAACTCCAGCTAAACCAGCTGCACCGCCAAAACCAGGAGAAAAAATTGTTAATACAAATGTACAATCCAATTCAGACGGAAATATTTTCCTAAATGGTTTAGTAGGTGTTTTAACTAGTGTCAAAAATTTGCAAGTAAATTACACCTACAACAAAGGAACCGTTCTTCCGGGTTATACTCCAGGATTAGGTTTCTTCGGGACATCAAAACCAACTTTAGGTTTTATCTTTGGTTCACAAGATGATATACGATATGAAGCAGCAAAAAATGGTTGGTTGACAAATTATCCTGATTTCAATCAGAATTTTACTCAAGTTACTAACAAGACATTAAATCTAACTGCAAATGTAGATTTGTTTCCAGATTTTAAAATTGATTTGAATGCAGATCGAAATTATGTTGACAATTTCTCTGAACAATATGATGTTACCAACGGACAATATAATTCAAGATCACCATATAGTTTTGGAAATTATTCGATAACTACTATTTTATTAAAAACTTCTTTCAGCCAAAGCGATCAAAATTTCTCTGCTGCATTTGAAGATATGAAAAACAATCGTTTGATTGTTGCAAACCGTTTGGCAGAACAATATTATGGTGCAAATCCTATCTTGCGTTATGGAGAAGGAAGCTATTCAGATTTAACAAATCCTATAAATGTTGCCAATTTAGGGTTTCCTGTTGGTTTCGGAAAAAACAATCAAGCCATTCTACTGCCCTCTTTCTTAGCTGCATATAGTGGTAAAGATGCAACTGGAGTATCGTTGAATGCTTTTAAAGACATTCCAATTCCGAACTGGACAATTAAATATAGCGGATTGATGCGTTACCAATTTTTCAAAGACAGATTTAAACGATTTTCGTTACAAAACAGTTATAAAGCATCCTACACAATCAATACTTTTAGATCTAATTTTGAATATGATAAAAACCCAAATGGTATAGATACTGGTGGTAATATCAACAATAAATTATTGATAGGAAATGTCAATTTAGTTGAGCAATTTAATCCGTTAGTGCGTTTAGATTTTGAAATGAAAAACTCTGTAAAAATTCTTGCCGAAATGAAAAAAGACCGTTCATTATCGATGAGTTTTGACAATAATTTATTGACAGAAGTAAAAGGAATCGAATATGTAATTGGTTTAGGATATCGTATCAAAGATGTTATAATTTCATCGAGATTGGCAGACAACCCAACAGGTATTATCAAAAGCGACATTAACATAAAAGTTGATGGTTCGTATAGAAATAGCCAAACTATTGTTCGCAACTTAGATTATAATAACAATCAATTGTCTGGAGGACAAAACATTTGGTCGACAAAATTAACTGCTGATTATTCGTTTAGTAAAAATTTGACAGCAATATTCTACTATGATCATTCGTTTTCTAAAGCTGTAATATCAACATCATTCCCAATAACCAATATTAGAGCTGGTTTTACAATGCGATATAATTTTGGAAATTAAAAATTTAAAAATTTAAAATTAAAATCCTAAATTGTACTTTTATAACCACTTATTTTACTTAAAAAATTAATAATAAAAATATAATGAACATACCAGCAAATTTAAGATACACTAAAGATCACGAATGGGTTTTACTAGAAGGTGATATAGCAACAATTGGAATCACTGATTTTGCCCAAAAAGAATTAGGTGATATTGTATATGTAGAAGTAGAAACATTAGACCAAACTGTTGCCAAAGACGAAGTTTTTGGTACAGTTGAAGCTGTAAAAACTGTTTCAGATTTATTTATGCCAATAGCTGGTGAAATTATAGCATTTAATGACTCGCTAGAAACTACACCAGAAACAGTAAATTCTGATCCGTACGAAAAAGGCTGGATGATAAAAGTGAAAGTAGAAAATGTAAGCGATTATGACGAATTACTTTCAAGTGATGACTATAAAGAACTTATTGGAGCATAAAAAAATAAATTTACTGCTTGCTGTATTTTGGACATTGTTTATTGCAGTATTGTGTTTAATAAGTTTCAAAAAATTACCCTCTGTTAAAATTGCAGGTGCTGATAAATGTGTGCATTTTACATTTCATTTTGTATTTACACTACTTTGGGCAACTTATTTTAAAAGTAGTAATTATGCCAAAAGTAGCTTGAAGGCAATAATGGGTTCTGTCGTTTATGGGATACTTATAGAGATTGCCCAAGAAGTTTTTACTACAACTAGAAAAGCAGATATTTTTGATGTAGCAGCAAATACTTCAGGTGCTTTAACAGCAATTGTATTGCTATACATTATAAACTTATACATCCATAAAAAAGAATAAAAATTAAATACAAAAAAAAGAGTCCCACTTCGATGGGATTTTTTATTTTTATAGCTTGAAAAAACCTTTTTTGACAAAACATTAATTCAAAAAATAAAATGAATATAAAACAATATCTCGATTCTACCTATTTGAAAACAGCAAAACAAGCTGGAATTTCTGAAGTTGAAAATAGAAAAATTGTAGAAAAATGTATTCAAGAAGCAATTGACGAACAATTCAAGCTGATTATGATTCGCCCTGAATATGTTGCAATGGCAAAAAAAATGATTATATATGCAAATTCTAAAGTTGATATTGGCACCGTGATTTGTTTCCCAAAAGGAAAAGCAACCCTTGAAGAAAAATTAGAAGAAGCTAAAAAAGCAATAGAAGATGGTGTTGATGATTTAGATTTTGTTTGCAATTATAAAGAATTCAAAAAAGGAAATTTAGAATTAATAAAACAAGAAATTTTAGAATGTACTGCTCTTGGATTAGAAAACAAGAAAGTTGTTAAATGGATTATAGAAGTGGCGGCTTTGAGTAATCATCAAATTATTCAATTATCAGCATTAATTAAAAAGGTAATTATTTCTAATTTTAAAGAAGAATATTATTCATCGGTATTTGTAAAATCGTCAACAGGTTTTTATAAAACTAAAAATGATATACCAAATGGTGCAACTCTAGAAAGTATAATAATGATGCTCGAAAATGCATCTCCATTACCAGTCAAAGCAGCTGGTGGTGTTAGAACATACCAAGAAGCTGTTGCAATGATACAACTTGGCGTAAAACGTATTGGAACTTCTGGCGCAAAAACTATTGCAAACGGGCAAGTCGCAACAAGCGATTATTAATATTATAAAAACAATTTTATGAAAAAATATAGTTACATAATGCTCTTCTTTATCTCAATTTTTGGAGCACAATCTCAAACTGAAACACAAAATGTAGAACAATTTCCCGTTTTTCCTTCGTGTTCTAAATTAATAAATAAAGAATTAGAAACTTGCTTTAACAATCAAGTGCAAGATTTTGTTTACAATAATTTTAAAGTTCCTGAAAAATTTAAACAAAATGATTTTAAAGGAAATATAATCGTGCTTTTTGAGGTTGATAATCAAGGTGTTTTTAAAGTAATTTATGTTGATGCCATCGACCAAGTATTAAACAATGAGGCAAAACGTGTGTTTGGATTATTACCTAAAATTGAACCATCAACTTACAGTAGTAAGCCTACTTATTCAAAATACACTATCAAAATTGCAATTCCGTTAAAAAGCACAGCTGATATTGCTGCAGAAATTATTGCTTATAAAAACATTGAAGCTAAGAATTTTACAAAAAATAAAGACAAAGAATTGTCAGAATATGATGGTATTGTCTATCATAAATTCAATAATCCTAAATTTGAAAGTCATTTAAACATCCCGTTTTCTCATAGTTACTATGCCCATTTTGACGCTTCAATAAATCAACTAGGAAGCAATAGTCACACAGCAATTAAACCCTTTACATATGCAGAAGTTGCAAAGTATTTCAATTTTAGAGCAGAGAATGAAAAGTTGATAAAGTCTAAAACAGGTTGGTTAGAAAGAAAATTGTGGAACGAAAACACTGTAGAAATTCAAGGCGAAGGATATTGGTTTACTTTAAATCCTATATTTGATTTGCAAGTAGGGAAAAGTAATCCAAGTGTTGCAAAAACAACCTATATCAATACTAGAGGAATTCAAATTCAAGGAGGTTTGGGCGAACAAATAAATTTTAACACTACAATTTACGAAAGTCAAGGTCGATTTGCAGATTATTTCAATCGGTATTCTGAATCTATAAATCCTTCTGGTGTAATTCCTTCTGTGGGAGATCCTGCAATTATTCCAGGTGTTGGAATTGCAAAACGTTTTAAAACAGATTCTTACGACATGCCTTTGGCAGATGCAAATATTTCTTATACACCAAGCAAAATATTTAATGTTCAGATTGGTTATGGTCGTAATTTTATAGGCGATGGTTATCGTTCTTTAATTACAACAGATGGCGTTAGTCCGTATCCTTATTTTAAAATAAATACTAGTTTTTGGAAAATAAAATACACTAATACTTATATGTTTCTTAAAGATGTTCGTCCTGAAATTACTATCGAAAAAACGTATGCTACAAAATATATGGCGAATCATTACTTGAGTTGGAACGCATCAAAACGTTTAAATATAGGTTTGTTTGAATCTGTAATTTGGGCCAATACCAACAATCGTGGATTTGATATGAGTTTCTTTAACCCTATTATTTTTTACAGAACAGTCGAGTTTACTTCTTCTGCAAAAACTGGAAATGCCCTTTTGGGGTTAACTACAAAATATAAAATCAACAATCAAATTAATCTATACGGTCAGTTTTTGTTAGATGAATTTTCATTAAACGATATAAAAGCTGGGGATAATAGTTGGAAAAACAAGTATGGATACCAACTGGGTGCAAAATATTTTAACGCATTCAATATAGAAAATTTATTACTACAAGTAGAATACAATCACGTTAGACCTTATGTGTATGCACACAGCGATCCATTGACAAATTATGGACATAGCAACCAAAGTTTAGGACATCAATGGGGAGGAAATTTTAAAGAATTGATTGCTATTGCTCGTTATCATAAAGGAAGATATTTTGCAGATGCCAAAATTACATATGGACAAAGAGGTTTAGATTTTTCTAACACAGGAGCAAATTCTAATTATGGTGGAAATATTTATAGAGATTATGATGATGATCGCTATGCAAATTCGGGTGTGAAAGTTGGGCAAGGAAACAAAACAACCGTCTTTATTGCAGATATACAATCAGGATATTTGGTAAACCCAGCAACAAACTTAAAACTCTTTGGAAGTATAATTTACAGAAATTTTGATCCTACTCAAGAAACTTTAACCACATTTAAAGAAAAAACAACTTGGTATTCTTTAGGGTTGCGTTGTGATATTTTTAATTGGTATTTTGATTATTAAAAAACTATAGTTATTGTATATTTAGAATACAAACTTTAATTTATTTATTGTTATAAATTACAAAATCAAATAATGAGAATGAAAATTGAAAATAAAGAATTTTGGGAAATAGAAAGTGTAATTGCTACTCAAGAAGTGTTAAAAAAATCTTCTGCATTTGAATTATTTATGTTTGAAAATGCAAGAAAAAGATACTTATCATATGGTGATATAAAAACTATTAAAATATTTGCATGTGGTACCGGAAGAGAAATAGAATCAATTGCAGAATTTTATAATCCGATAAAAATTATAGCTTCAGATATTTCTGAAAATATGATAAAAAAGTGTAAAGAGAATTTAAAAAATTGGAAAATTGATTCCATTACAGAGACAATTGTTCTTAATGCCAAAGCTTATAATTATGAAACAAACAAATTCGATTTGGTTACTATTCTAAATAGTATGCTAGCTTATGTACCTCAAAAAAAGGATAGAATAAGTATTCTTAAAAATGCATATCAGATTTTAAAACCTAATGCAACTATAATTGGGACCGTACACAATCAAATAGGTTCACCAGCAAAAACATATTATTTTAAACTAAGAAATATATTTTCATTTATATTAGGTGAGAAAGTAGGAAATAGAGAAACGGGCTTCAATGGTTATAAAGTTTCAGGGTATTATTATAGTAAACAAGGATTGTATGATGAATTGCTTTATTCAGGATTTGAAGCTATTGAAATTTATTCGTTAGAAGAATACTACAAATCTGTTGGTATTAACTATAATAGAAGAAAGGGATACAACAATTTAATTTTTATTGCTTCAAAAAAATAATTAATACTTTAATTGAGTTCATAAATCTAAACTAATTTTTATGAATTGTTTTTTGTCAAATCGTTAACTATAAAGTACATTTGCACCAGATTTTAAAAAGCAAATAATTACGTCTTGAACGCAACAATAAATAGGCTGTCCTTTAAATCTTTATATGTAGATTTTCTAGAAATCACTAAAGCTAGATTGGCTATTAGTGTCGTTTTTTCATCTGTTGCTGGATTTATGTTGGGTGTTTTAGATTTTCATTCACTCAATTGGATGATTTTGCTAAAACTAGCAATAGGTGGATATTGTATGGTTGGAGCATCAAATGCATTTAATCAAGTTATCGAAAAAGATTTAGATGCCTTGATGGATAGAACAAAAAACCGACCTGTTCCTGCAGGAAGAATGTCTCCAAACACAGCTTTATTAATTGCTTCTTTACTTACTTTATTAGGAATAATTATTTTATATTCTATCAATCCGAAATCGGCATTATTTGGTGCTATTTCTATTTTTTTATATACAAGTGTTTATACGCCACTCAAAACAAAAACACCACTTTCTGTTTTTGTTGGAGCTTTTCCAGGAGCAATCCCATTTATGTTGGGTTGGGTTGCGGCTACTGATGATTTTGGAATTGAGGCTGGAACTTTATTTCTGATTCAGTTTTTTTGGCAATTTCCTCATTTTTGGGCTATTGGTTGGTTTTTGTTTGAAGATTATGAAAAAGCAGGTTTTTTTATGCTTCCCTCAGGTAAAAAAGACAAATCGACAGCATTGCAAACCATTTTATATACTGTTTGGTTAATTATTGCATCATTACTCCCAATGTTAGGATATACAGGCAGATTATTTATAACACCAATTACTTCAATAATAGTTTTGTTATTAGGTTTATGGATGCTGTTTTATGCAGTAAAATTATACCAACTCCGAACGGCAAAAGCAGCCAAAACATTAATGCTTGTGAGCGTTTCTTACATTACTTTATTACAAATAATATACATCTTAGATAAATTTTTACGATAATGAATCCAGATAAAATGACAATTCAAGAAGAAAAAGAAAGATCAGATAGATCCTATAAATTGATTTTGCTTTTTGCAATGGTAAGTATGACAATGATGTTTGCAGGACTTACAAGCGCATTTGTAGTAAGTAAATCTAGAACAGATTGGTTGAAAGATTTTCAAATGCCAAGTGCTTTTTTCTATAGTACAGCCGTAATTATAGCTTGTAGTATCACTTTTTATCTAGCAAAAAAAGCAATTCAAAAAAATAATAGAAATGCAACTACATCGTATCTTTTACTTACTTTAGCACTCGGAATATTATTTGTGTTTTTGCAATTTATGGGTTTTCATCAAATTGTTGAAGCTGGCTATTTTTTTACAGGAAGTGCAAGTAGTATAACGACAACATTTTTTTATGTAGTAACGTTAGCGCATTTAGTTCATCTTGCTGGAGGAATTATTTCACTATTAATTATAATTTATAATCATTTTAAACAAAAATACAATTCAACTCAAACCCTTGGTATAGAGCTAGGTGCAATGTATTGGCACTTCTTAGATATATTGTGGGTTTATTTGTTTTTATTTTTATATTTCTTTAAATAAGAAAAAAACGTAAATTTGGGAACTTTTTAACTAATAACTTTTATGGGAGCTACAGTTACAACTGCAAACAGTGAACAAAAAACTTGGGATGGCGGAAATCAGCCATTAGGAGCAGATTATGGCAAATTAATGATGTGGTTTTTTATCGTATCTGATGCTTTAACATTCTCTGGATTTCTAGCAGCCTATGGTTTTTCTAGATTTAAATTTATTGAAACTTGGCCTTTGCCAGATGAAGTGTTTACTCACTTTCCGTTTATGCATGGTGTTTCTGCACCAATGTATTATGTGGCATTGATGACTTTTATTCTGATTTTTTCATCAGTAACAATGGTTTTGGCTGTTGATGCTGGTCATCATATGAAAAAAAGCAAAGTCGCATTTTATATGTTTCTTACCATCATTGGAGGTTTAATATTTGTTGGTTCTCAAGCTTGGGAATGGAAAAACTTCATTAAAGGAGAATATGGTGCGGTAGAAACCAAAGGTGGTAGTTTACTTCAATTTGTTGACAATACAGGAAAAAGAGTAAAACTTGAAGACTTTGCTGTAACATTGCCAGAAGAAAGAGAACAATTAACTAGAAGCAAAGGAAGATGGTTTATGAGTGAATCAACGCTGCCAACCTACTCAGTTGCAGAAATTCAAGCTGGTTTTAAGTCTCATCCTGAAATTTTAGTACGTACAGAAAGCATTTATAAAGATGATGCAGCTGCAAAAAAAGATACCAAAATTAATCACGAATTAACAAAACACAAACATAAAATAATTTTAACCAGAGCAGAATCTGAAATAAGAATAGCAAATGCTTCTCTTGTTGTGGAAGGTGCAAATCTAACTCGTAATGAGTATGGAAGTAAATTGTTTGCAGATTTCTTCTTTTTTATCACTGGATTTCACGGATTTCACGTTTTTTCTGGAGTAATTATCAATATCATTATTTTCTTTAATGTACTTTTAGGTACTTACGAAAAAAGAAAATCATATGAAATGGTTGAAAAGGTTGGATTATATTGGCACTTTGTAGATTTAGTTTGGGTATTTGTATTTACTTTCTTCTACTTAGTTTAATTTTTTTAAAGTTTATTATTATGTCACACGAACACGTCTCTAATTTAAATAGAATTTGGTTGGTTTTTGGTATTCTTTCTGTTGTAACTACTGTAGAAGTATTTCTAGGTATTTCAAAACCAGATGTATTACATATGAACAATTTTTTAAGTATGAATCTTTTAAACTGGATTTTTATTATCCTAACAATATTCAAAGCATATTACATTGTTTGGGCTTTTATGCATATGGAAGGTGAAAAATCGTCATTAAGATGGGCTGTTGTTGCACCTATTATTTTCTTGGTTTTATATTTGCTTTTTATTCTTTTAGTTGAAGCAGATTATGTATTTGAAGTATTTAAAAATGCCACTATCAAATGGAATTTTTAACAATATATTAGTTAAAAAAAAGGTACGCATTGCGTACCTTTTTTTATTTTTGTACCATACATTTCTTTTCTTTTTCAAATGAAAAAAAACCTAGTTTTATTTATCCTTTTTATATTTCCTATCGTTGCCTATTTATTTTTTGCTACAGGTGTAAATAGTTTTATGTTTTTGCCTACAGTAACTAAAAACATTCCAAATATTGGTAATTGGCATTCATTGAATGGTGAAAAAGTTTCACTAGATAAAAAAATCACAATTATGGGTTTTACAGGTGATAACCCATTAGATAATAAAGGAAATTATTTCAATTTAAATCAAAAAATATATAACAAAAATCGGGAATTTAAAGATTTTCAGTTTGTAATGATTGCTCCAGAAGGAACACAAGAAGATATAAAAGAAATTCTAAAAGGATTAAAAGATTTGACCAATACTTCTGAATGGTTATTTGTTTTTGCATCAAAAAATGAAATCCAAACATATTATAATACTTTACAACTTAAAGGTAAATTAGACTCTCATTTTGGCACTCCGAATGTTTATATTATAGATAAGAAAAGAAATCTTCGTGGTAGAAAAGATAAGGATGAGTACAAAGAAGGTTACAACTCTTCGTCACCGTCAGATTTATACAATGAAATGACTGATGATGTAAAGGTAATTCTTGCAGAATATCGATTGGCTTTGAAAAGAAATAACGCTGATAGACAAATATAAAAAATATGTTCAAAAACAAATCATATATCGGAATCTCCTTCATTATCTTGATTTTTGGAATTTATGCTATTCCAAAAATTATAGATAGAATAAAAGGGAATGATATTGTAAAAGGAGAACGATTGGACAATGTTATAAACAACGGAAATGTTGATGCCAAATTAAAAATAATTGGTAAAGCTCCAAAATTTTCTTTGACCGATCAGAATAATAAAATTATTACCAATGAAGATTATAATGGAAAGGTTTATGTTTTAGAATTTTTCTTTTCTACTTGCCCTTCTATTTGCCCAATTATGAATAGAAATATGATTCAAATTCAGAATAAATTTTTTGGTAATCCTAATTTTGGCATTGCAACCATTACTATTAATCCAGAAAACGACACGCCATCTGTTTTGAAAACTCACGCAGATAAATTGGGTGTAAAATCGTCTAACTGGCATTTTTTGACTGGTGAAAAAAAATATATTTACGAACTTGCCAACAAAGGTTTTAACCTATATGTTGGCGAAAATAGTAAAATAGAAGCTGGTTTTGAGCACTCTGGTTTTTTTGCATTGATAGATAAAAACGGGAATATTAGATGTAGAAAAGACGAATACAGTAATCCTATTTTGTATTATGACGGATTAGAAATAAAAGGTGTAAAAGCCATTCAACAAGATATAGCAATTTTATTAGCAGAATAATGGAAAACAAATCAATAGAACAAAAATTCAATAAATTTATAATTGCTGTTTCAATACTTATTCCGGTAGTTGTAGCAATTTTATTTAGTGTAAAATTAAAAGATTTTGGATATTCAGTAGAGCCACTATC
>JAYTVI010000186.1:0-13519 GCA_043744095.1 Flavobacterium sp. | reverse complement strand
ACCATTAAAGTAGTTAAGGGAATTAAGGGAAAAACTTAATGACCCGAGCATAGAGAATAGGCGAAGCAAACTTAATGCCTCAATGGTTTATTTTTCTAACTTTACACCCGAATTCTTCCATTTAGAATTCTTAACATATTTCTGTATATGCGTAACGTGTTACGCATCTAAAACGTTTATAGAATGCAACTGTATAACACCTTAAGCGCAGAAGAAAGAGCACAACTAATTGATGAAGCCGGAAAACAACGGCTGACATTATCTTTCTATGCGTATGCAAAAATTGAAAACCCAACTCAATTTCGTAACGATCTGTTTTTAGCTTGGAATAAGCTCGATGCTTTGGGTCGAACCTACGTAGCAAAAGAAGGAATAAATGCTCAAATGAGTGTTCCTGCCGAAAACTTTGAAGCTTTTAGAGAAACTTTAGAAGCGTATAAATTTATGCAAAACATTCGTTTGAATGTAGCTGTAGATCAAGACGATCATTCGTTTTTGAAACTTACCATAAAGGTTCGTGACAAAATTGTAGCCGATGGTTTGAACGATGAAACTTTTGATGTAACGAATATTGGTGTGCATTTGAAAGCAAAAGAATTCAACAAAATTTTAGAAAACCCTAACACAATAGTAGTCGATTTTAGAAACCATTACGAAAGTGAAATTGGTCATTTTAAAGGTGCTATTACTCCAGATGTTGAAACTTTTCGTGAAAGTTTACCAATTATTAACGAACAATTAAAAGATTTTAAAGAAGATAAAAACCTTGTGATGTATTGTACTGGTGGTATTCGTTGCGAAAAAGCATCTGCCTATTTCAAACATCAAGGTTTTAAAAATGTTTTTCAATTAGAAGGCGGAATTATTAATTATGCCAATCAATTAAAAGAAGAAAATCTTGAAAGCAAATTTATCGGAAAGAACTTTGTTTTCGACCATAGATTAGGCGAGAGAATTACTGACGATATTGTTTCTCAATGCCATCAATGCGGCAATCCTTGTGATAATCACACCAATTGTTTGAATGATGGTTGTCATTTATTATTTATTCAATGTGACAATTGTAAAACTGAAATGGAAAATTGCTGCTCTACAGAATGTCTGGAAATTACACATTTACCTTTAGACGAACAAGTAAAATTGCGAAGTGGCAAACAAGTGGGTAATAAAGTTTTCAGAAAAGGAAAATCAGACAAATTATTATTCAAACATTCTGGTGAACTATCAGACAAATCATTGGCAGTCGTAAAAAAATTAGTAGACATACGTCAGAAAATAAAAATTAAAAAAGTACTAGTTGCAAAAGTAGAACATTACTATTCAAAAGCACAAGTAGGACTTTTTAATGTTGAAAATAATAAATTAAATATTGGTGATAAAATCTTAATTTCTGGACCAACAACCGGAAATCAAGAAATGGTTCTAGAAAAAATGTTAGTCAATGGCATCGAAAATTCAGTAGCAACAATTGGTGATAAAGTTACTTTTGAAATACCATTTAGAGTTCGATTGTCTGACAAATTGTTTAAATTAGGCGTTTAATTCAAGATAAATGGATATTTATAAAATATTAAAATTTAATAACTACATAAAAAGCCACCGAGTAAAATTTGCAGGTTTGTGGTTGCTTAGTGTTCTAAACAAAAGATATTTAGCTATACAATTTGATCCCGTTTTGGCTTGTAATCTTCGCTGTAAAATGTGTTATTTTACAGATGCTGATTATGTTAAAAAAAAAATGAAAGGTATTTTTCAGGAAGAAGATTTAGAAGATTTGGCTAATGTAAATTTCAAGAATGCTTTAAAATTACAAATAGGTTGTGGTGCAGAACCCACACTTTTTAAACACAATACAAGGTTAATTCAGATTGCAAAAAAACACAATGTGCCTTATATAAGCATGGTCACCAATGGCAATTTGTTAGACCAGAAGGATGTAAATGATTTTGCACAAGCCGGTTTAAACGAATTTATACTTTCGATGCATGGCGTTTCTAAAACAACCTATGAAGACATGATGGGTAAAGGCGATTATGAAAAGTTTCATCAGGTTTTAAAAAACATTACAGAGCAAAAAAAATCAAATCCAAATCTAAAATTACGGATCAATTACACCTTTAATGTTGATAATTTTTATGAACTTAAAGATTTTTTTAAAGTATACCATCAATATGCCATAGACATAATTCAATTGCGACCTATTGATAAAATTGGCGAAACCACATATAATAATTTTAGTCTAAAAGCAATTGAGGATGATTATATAGAAATTTCAAATTATTTAAAATCTGAAACTTCTAAACGTGGAATTACACTTTTATTCCCAAAAACTATTATTAGAGATGAAGACAAATCACTTGTAGTAAAAACAGAGAATAACAGTTCCTATCTTATGCCTTTTACTTATTGTTATGTATCACCAAAATATTATTGGCGTGATGATTTTGATTGGAGAGAAGAATCTTTTTCAGATTGGAAAAAAAGAAACAATTGGAATAAAACCTTATTTCGAAACATTTTTGTTTCAAAAAAAGAACTCGAAAAACCCAATAGAAATATGCTAAATTACTCCGTTGAACTAAATTAAAATACTGTTTTTTTCTTTTAATACTTTTTAGAATTATTACAACAAAATACTATCTTTACCAATTAAACGTTTAAGAACTTAAATTGCGCAAGTCGCAATACGACATATAAAATTATGGCTTGTACTAGTTGTTCAACTTCTGATGGTGGCGCACCAAAGGGTTGTAAAAATAATGGGACTTGTGGCACCGATAGCTGCAACAAATTGACTATTTTTGATTGGCTTTCTAATATGAGTTTGCCTAATGGCGAAGCACCTTTTGACTGTGTTGAAGTACGATTTAAAAACGGCCGAAAAGAATTTTATCGAAATACTGAGAAACTAACTTTGAGCATTGGTGATATTATCGCTACAGAAGCTTCACCAGGTCATGATATTGGTATTGTTACCCTTACAGGCGAATTGGTAAAAATTCAAATGAAGAAAAAAGGAGTCAAACATACTAGTAATGACGTCCCTAAAATTTATAGAAAAGCCTCGCAAAAAGATATCGATATTTGGTCAACAGCAAGAGATAAAGAAGAACCAATGAAGGTTCGTGCTCGTGAATTGGCTATTTCACATAAATTAGAAATGAAAATTTCTGATATAGAATTTCAAGGTGATGGCTCAAAAGCTACTTTTTATTATACTGCAAATGATCGAATAGATTTTAGAAATTTAATAAAAGATTTTGCAAAAGAATTTAGCACTAGAATAGAAATGAAACAAGTTGGTTTTCGTCAAGAAGCTGCACGACTTGGTGGTATTGGTTCTTGCGGAAGAGAACTGTGTTGTTCTACTTGGTTAACCGATTTTAGAAGCGTCAATACATCTGCAGCACGTTACCAACAACTTTCTTTAAATCCACAAAAATTAGCTGGACAATGTGGTAAATTAAAATGTTGTTTGAATTATGAACTTGACACTTATATGGATGCTCTTCAAGGGTTTCCGGATTTTGACACAAAACTTGTAACCGAAAAAGGAGATGCCGTTTGTCAAAAACAAGATATATTCAAAGGGTTAATGTGGTTTGCATACACCAACGACTATGCAAATTGGCATGTTTTAAAAATAGAACAGGTTAAAGAAATTTTAGCTGAAAACAAATTAAAAAACAAAGTTTCGTCGTTAGAAGATTATGCTTTAGAAATTATTTCAGAACCAGAAAAAGACTTTAATAATGCCATGGGTCAAGAAAGTTTAACCCGTTTTGATCAACCCAAAAGTAAGAAAAAAAACAACAAAAAACGCAAACCAGTAGGAGAAAATATAATTGTAGCCAATCAAAACAAACCAGCAAATCCTAATCAAAGACCTGCAAGTAATAAAATAATTCCAAATAAAAAAAATGAGTCTCAAAACTAGTTTTCTTTATAGTCTTATTGTTTTCAGTCTCTTTTCTTGTGATAAAAAAAGAGTTTTTGATGAATATAAATCTGTCGGAAAATCTTGGGATAAAGACAGTATTGTAAGTTTTGATTTGCCAAAATTTGATAGCAATAAAAACTATGGTTTATTTGTAAATATCAGAGATAACAATGATTATCCTTTTAATAATTTGTTTCTAATTGTAACTCTTGAACAACCTGATAAAGTCACAAAAGTTGACACTTTAGAGTATCAAATGTCAAATCCTGATGGTACACTTTTAGGTGAAGGATTTACTGATATAAAAAACAGTAAACTCGTTTATAAAGAAAAAATGAAATTCAAAACTGGAAATTATAAAATACACATCAAACAAGCTACTCGCCAAACAGGCAAAGTAGCAGGCGTTCAAAAACTAGAAGGAATAACTGAAGTAGGTTTTAGAATTGAAAAAATAGAATAAAGGCTATGGCAACTGCAAAAAACAACAATCAAACAAAAGACATCAACTATTATAAAAAGAAGTTTTGGAAAGTTTTTTTCTACACTTTAGGTGGCGTTTTTTTGTTTTTTATTTTAGCCTCATATGGACTTTTTGGATCAATGCCTTCTTTTGAAGATCTAGAAAATCCAGATTCTAATCTTGCAACCGAAGTCATTTCGAGTGATGGTGTAACAATAGGAAAGTTTTATAACGAAAATCGAACCTCTATAAAATATGCCGATTTACCCAAACATCTTGTTGATGCACTAGTCTCTACAGAAGACGAACGTTTTTACGAACATTCAGGTATAGATGGTCGCAGAACTCTCGGCGCAGCAATAAAACTAGGTTCAAATGGTGGTGCAAGTACACTTACACAACAATTAGCCAAATTATTATTTCACGGAGAAGGATCAAAATTTTTACCATTTAGATTGATACAAAAAGTCAAAGAATGGATTATTGCAATAAAACTAGAACGCCAATACACCAAAAACGAAATTATTGCAATGTACCTCAACAAAGCCGATTTTGTTAATACAGCGGTAGGTATACGTTCTGCTGCAAAAGTCTATTTTGGTAAAGAACCTCGAAACTTAACTGTCGATGAAAGCGCAATGCTCATTGGGATGCTTACCAATCCTTCTTTGTATAATCCTGTTCGAAGACCAGAAAAAGTTCAAAAACGTAGAAATATTGTACTAGGACAAATGGTTAGAAACGGGTTTCTTGAAGAAGCTGCTAAAAAATCATTAGAAAACAAACCAATCGTTTTACATTTTCATCCTGAAAGTCATATTGACGGAATTGGTACTTATTTTAGAGAATATTTGAGAGAATACATGAAAAATTGGACCAAGGAAAACAAAAAATCTGACGGTTCAGAATTTGATATTTATAAAGATGGTTTAAAAATATACACAACTATCGATTCTAGAATGCAACTTTATGCAGAAGAAGCAGTAAAAGACCACTTGTCAAATCTTCAAAAAGAATTGGATGCACAACACAAAACAAGCAAAAACCAACCTTTTGTTAATATTTCTGAAGACGAAACCAACAAATTATTGATGAAAGCCATGAAAGCATCAGACAGATGGCGATTGCTAAAAGCCCAAGACAAATCCGATGAAGAAATTATAAAATCATTTGGCATAAAAACCAAAATGAAAGTCTTTACATGGAAAGGAGAAAAAGATACTATTATGACTCCAACAGATTCTATACGTTATTACAAAGGATTCCTTCAATCAGGATTAATGGCAATGGAACCTCAAACTGGTCATGTAAAAGCATGGGTTGGTGGTATCAATTATAAATACTTTCAATATGATCACGTTGGTCAAGGTGCAAGACAAGTAGGATCTACATTCAAACCGTTTGTTTATGCAACAGCAATAGAGCAGTTAAATATGTCGCCTTGCGATTCAATAATAGATTCGCCTTTTACAATCCCAAAAGGCAGACATCACGTAACAGAATCTTGGACACCAAGCAATTCAGACAATCGATATCGTGGAATGATAACACTCAAAAGAGCTTTAGCAAACTCCATAAATACAGTTTCAGCAAAACTAATTGATAAAGTTGGTCCAGAATCTGTAGTAGATTTAACACACAAACTTGGTGTAACTTCAGAAATTCCTGCACAACCATCAATAGCACTTGGTGCAGTAGAAATTACCGTTCAAGATATGGTTGCAGCCTACGGAACTTTTGCAAATGAAGGAGTTTACATCAAGCCACAATTTATTACACGAATCGAAGATAAAAACGGTGTAGTTATTTACGAACCTATTCCAGATTCTCACGACGTGTTAAACAAAGATATTGCTTATGCTGTTATCAAACTTTTAGAAGGTGTTACCGAAGGTGGTTCTGGAGAACGTTTAAGAACACAAGGCGGCGGTAACGGTTACAATCGTGTTACTGGTTATCCATACATGTTTACCAATCCTATTGCCGGAAAAACAGGAACAACACAAAACCAATCCGATGGTTGGTTTATGGGAATGGTTCCCAATTTAGTGACAGGTGTTTGGGTTGGTTGCGAAGATCGTTCAGCACGTTTCAAAGGCATCACCTATGGTCAAGGCGCAACAGCAGCACTACCTATTTGGGGAATCTTTATGAAAAAATGTTATAACGATACCTCATTAAACGTTTCAAAATCAGATTTCGAAAGACCTGCCAATTTATCCATAAAAGTAGACTGTTGGCGACCAGTAAAAGACACAACCGATTTTGAACAAAACACTGACGAATTCGAATTATAAATTTTTTAGAAGCTATTTCCTGCTTTCGGCTATATCTCTCCGTTGCACTACGAGGATACCGCCTCTATCAGGGCTAAAAAAGGTAACTATGATAAACAAAAAAGTAAACTCCGTTCACGAAGCTCTTCTAGGAATAGAAGACGGAAACACCATAATGCTTGGTGGTTTCGGACTTTGCGGCATTCCAGAAAATAGTATAGCCGAATTAGTAAAAAAACAAACCAAAAACCTTACCTGCATTTCTAATAATGCTGGAGTTGATGATTTTGGACTTGGTTTATTATTACAAAACAAACAAATCAAAAAAATGATTTCGTCTTATGTAGGAGAAAATGCCGAATTCGAACGCCAAATGCTTTCTGGCGAACTCGAAGTAGACTTAATTCCGCAAGGAACATTAGCCGAACGTTGTCGTGCTGCACAAGCAGGAATTCCAGCCTTTTTTACTCCTGCAGGTTTTGGTACAGAAGTAGCTCAAGGCAAAGAAGTAAGAGAATTCAACGGCAAAATGCACATTATGGAACACGCTTTCAAAGCAGATTTTGCTATTGTAAAAGCTTGGAAAGGGGATACAGCAGGAAACCTTATCTTTAAAGGAACTGCTCGAAATTTTAACCCTAATATGTGTGGCGCAGCAAAAATAACAATTGCAGAAGTAGAACAATTAGTAGAAGCAGGAACATTAGACCCAAATCAAATTCATATTCCTGGAATAGTAGTGCAACGCATTTTTCAAGGATCAAAATATGAGAAAAGAATAGAGCAACGTACAACTCGTAAAAGAGCATAATCATGGCACTAGGAAAAGAAGAAATCGCAAAACGAATCGCAAAAGAAGTAAAAAATAATTATTTCGTAAATCTCGGAATAGGCATTCCGACTTTGGTTGCCAACTATGTTCGCAAAGATATTGCAGTCGAATTTCAAAGCGAAAATGGTGTGCTCGGAATGGGACCTTTCCCTTTTGAAGGAGAAGAAGATGCCGATTTAATCAATGCAGGAAAACAAACCATTACAACATTACCAGGAGCAAGTTTTTTTGATTCTGCTTTTAGCTTCGGAATGATTCGTGGGCAACACGTAGATCTAACCATACTTGGCGCAATGGAAGTTTCAGAAAAAGGAGATATTGCCAACTGGAAAATTCCCGGAAAAATGGTCAAAGGAATGGGTGGCGCAATGGATCTTGTAGCTTCTGCCGAAAATATAATTGTTGCTATGATGCACGTAAACAAAGCTGGCGAAAGCAAAATTCTTAAAAAATGCACTTTACCACTTACTGGTGTTGGTTGTGTTAAAAAAGTAGTTACAGAATTGGCTGTTTTAGAAATCACTCCCAAAGGATTTAAACTTCTTGAACGTGCGCCAGGAATTTCTGTCGAACATATTATCGCTTCAACTGAAGCAGATTTAATTATTGATGGAGAAATTCCAGAAATGGTAATTGATTAAAATTAATTATCAAAATGGACTTTACTAGAGTTGAAAACGAATTAAAAAAAAGGATAGTTCATCAGTATACTTGGGGTAGAAAACAATCTGACGAATGGGATTTGTTGACCAATTTTATTTATACCACTTATAGTTTTGAGAAATTACTAGAAAAAATTTCTTCCTTTGATGCTCATATAAAGAATTATGCACTTAACCGATGGTATAATTTTTGGTCTGCTCAAGCTGTAGAAAATTTATTTGGGTTGCATCAAAAAGTAATTCCAAATCGAAACAAATTCGACAAATTGATAGATTTTTCTATCGAAAATATTAGTTTTGATCATAAAACGACCATTTTCCCAAAAGGGTTTAAGCAATCAATTGAATTTGCAAAAAACAATCCAAAACAACTTATAAAATGGTTGTATGAAAATCAAAGTCAAGAAGGTAGA
Organism: Flavobacterium sp.; assembly: GCA_043744095.1. Classification (GTDB taxonomy): domain Bacteria; phylum Bacteroidota; class Bacteroidia; order Flavobacteriales; family Flavobacteriaceae; genus Flavobacterium. Next base: position 4,933 of record JAYTVI010000186.1, on the reverse strand, counting down.
AAACATCTAAAAAATAGGTTATTTATAGTTTTATTTGACAAAAACCTAGAACATTGGAAATTGAAATCAGAAATAAATTTATTAAAAATAGCAATTGACAAATATGTCGGAAACTTTGATGAAAATAAATTAATTAAACTAAAAATCGAAAACAACGACATTCAATCAGATATCATCTGGATAGAAAATTAAAACTATGAATTATATTGGTTCTAAACAAAAACTCTCTTCTTTTATATCTAACGCTGTAAATTCTGTTGTTGGTGACGATTTGTCTCAAAAAACATTTTGCGATATTTTTGCTGGAACTGGTATTGTTGGTAGAAATTTTAAACCATTAGTAAAAAAAATAATTAGTAATGATTTAGAATATTACAGTTTTGTTTTAAATAAAAATTATATCGAAAACCATCAAGAAATTGATTTCCATAATTTGGTTTTAGAATTGAATGCCCTTGAAGGAAAAAAAGATTTTGTGTTTCATAATTTTTCAGAAAATGGCTCTTCAAAAAGATTGTATTTTTCAGAAAATAATGGTAAAAAAATTGATGCAATTAGACAAAAAATTGAAGAATGGAAAACCACAAATTATATAGATTTAAACACCTATTATTTTCTTTTATGTTCCTTATTAGAAAGTGCCGATAAAGTAGCCAATATTGCTTCGGTTTATGGTGCCTATTTGAAAAACATTAAGAAATCGGCTCAAAAAAACCTTCTTCTTGAACCTGCACTTTTTTTTATTAATGATAATGAACATCAAGTATATAACGAAGATAGCAACCTTTTGATAAAAAAAATTGAAGGTGATATTTTATACTTAGATCCACCTTATAATGCCAGACAATATGGCTCTAATTATCATTTATTAAACACGATTGCAAAATATGATACCTTTGTGCCAAAAGGCGTGACAGGATTGCCTGATTATAATAAATCAAATTATTGCAGTAAAGTTTCGGTTAGAGATTCTTTTGAAGAATTGATAAAAAATGCGCAGTTTCAATACGTCTTTTTGAGTTATAACAATGAAGGTTTGATGAGTGAGTCCGAAATAAAATCGATATTGTCTAAGTATGGAAAATACGATTTAGCCACAACACAATACCAACGTTTTAAAGCGGATAAAACTGAGAATAGAAATCATACAGCAACTTCTACTACTGAGTTTTTACATATTTTGGAAAAGTAAAATTTCTAAAAAAACCAACTTGCCACTAAAATTGCTGTAATCACACAAACCAAATCTAATAATAGCATTGTGCCTAAAGTATATCGAGTGTTTTTAATATTGATACTTCCAAAATAAACTGCAATAACATAAAAAGTAGTTTCGGCACTACACTGAAAAATACAACTTAATCTTCCGGTGAAAGAATCTGGACCAAAAGTTCGCATAGAATCTATCATAAATCCTCTTGAACCTCCAGAACTAAAAGGTCGCAACATTGCTACAGGTAACGAATCTGTGATTTGTTTGCTCACACCAATATTCGAAAAAATAAATGAAATTGCGTTACTAATAATTTCAAATAAACCACTATTTCTAAAAAATGATATGGCCACCAACATTCCCATTACATAGGGGAAAATTTTAACCCCGGTTTGTAAACCATTATTTGCACCAGTGACAAATGTATCGAATATTGTAGTGTCGTTTGCAACAAATTTCTTTTCGTTTATAAATGAAAAAACAAGTGTAAAACCAATGATGGCAACAAGCATTAACCCTGAAAGATTTGAAGTAAAAAAGTTTTTACCAATTAAATCTAATCTGTTTACATAAAAAAGAAGTCCTACTATTGCGGCAATAATGGCCATTAAGGCAACCACTAATGAAGCACTTTTGAAATTAATTTTCTGACGAATTCCTACTATTAAAAAAGCGGCAATAGTACCAATAAATGATGTGATAATACACGGCAACATAACATCGGCAGGATTTGCAGCATTTTCTGCAGCACGATATCCGATTATAGATGTTGGAATCAATGTTAATCCTGCAGCATGCAAACACATAAACATAATTTGTGCATCGCTGGCTTTGTCTTTTTCGGGATTCAATTCTTGTAAGCTTTGCATTGCTTTCAATCCAAAAGGTGTTGCGGCCGAATCTAATCCTAGAAAATTTGCTGCAAAATTCAATGTCATATATGATATCGATTCGTGATTTTTAGGTACCGTTGGAAATACTTTTGTAAAAATCGGACTTAATCTTTTTGCTAATTTTTGGGCAGCACCAGATAAGATTAGCAACTCCATCAATCCGCAGAAAAAAGCCAAATATGCTATTAATGGGATAATTAAATCAAGTAAGCTGTTTTTGCAAGTTGGTAATAGTCCGTCTGATTTTTGGATACCACTATATATTTTTACAGTTTTGTTTTTATAAACATAGGTTGTATCAACGTTGAGTGTGTCTCGGTCAACAACCATTGTTTGGTCTGGTGCTTTGGCAATACTATCTTTTAAAAAAACTGGAAGTTGATCAATATATTTTTCAGAAATTAGAATTGGATCATCTTTTTTTCCATTCAATACATAATCTATTGTATAACTGTTTCCAACAAACAAACTGAAAATTACAAATGCAATTGATGAAATAAAAATAACCAACCAAAATCTACTCAATACCATAATTTGCTTTTTTGTAAATGTAATAATTCAATGTCAATTACAATGTCAATAATCAATGTCAATAATCAATGTCAATTGCAATGTAAAAAAAAGCAATTGTATTTGAAATTGTTATTTCTTAAATATGTGTAATCTCATCTTCAATTAATAAATCTTCTCTTCTTAATCTCAAAAATATTTGAGCCACAGCAATTGTATCTTTCTCGCAATAGGTTACAATTCTATCTATATCGTTTTCGACATAGAAAGTATGTGCGACTTGACTTCCGTCGATATCGTCTTTTGGCGTAGGTATTCCTAAAATTTTAGTGAGTAATTTTAAGGATGTATAATGTTTGTAATCTCCAAATTTCCATAACTCTAATGTATCTAAATGTGGAATTTCCCAAGGTTTTTTTCCAAAAAGATTAAGTTTGTTTGGAATTGCGATTTGATTAATAATCATTCTTCTAGCAATAAACGGAATATCAAATTCTTTGGCATTATGACCACATAAAACATTTTGAGTTAAACTAAAATGGTTGTTTAAAAGATTTGAAAAATCTCTTAATATCTTTTTTTCATCTCCAAAAAAAGAAGTCACCCTAAAATTTCTCACATCACCTTTTATAATAAAATATCCGACAGAAATGCATACAATTTTTCCAAATTCGGCCCAAATTCCTGCTCTGTCATAAAATTCTTCTGCTGAAAATTCTTCTTTTCGTTGGTATTGGGTTTTTTGTTCCCAAAGTTGTTTCATTTCTTGATCAAGCAAATTGAAATTTTCTTCTAACGGAACGGTTTCTATGTCTAGAAATAGTATGTTGTCTAGGCGAATTTTTTCTATCATACATTAGCTTTTTTAGACTTCTTAAAAATTTAGACTTTCTACAAATCTAATAAATCTAACTTTCTAAATAATCTAATTTAAAATAAACTTTGCTGATTACTAGGGTTTTCATGCTCTATCAACCATTTCTTTCGCCACAAACCTCCAGCATAACCTGTTAGCGAACCATCTGTTCCTATAACTCGATGGCACGGAATTGCAATCCAAAGTGGATTTTTACCATTGGCTGATGCTACAGCTCGAATGGCTTTTACATCTCCGAGTTTCTTTGATAACTCTAAATAGGTTATTGTTTTTCCGAAAGGAATATTACGCAATTCTTCCCAAACTTTTTTTTGAAAATCGGTGCCTTTTGGACTTAATTTAAATGTAAAATCAGTATGTTTCCCATCAAAATATTCTTGTAGTTGAATTACGGCTTCTTTTAATTTTTTTGGAATTTCAGTAGAAAGTTCTCCTTCTGCTAATATTGAAATTATTGAAATACCGCTTTCATCGCCAACAATTTTGGTGATACCTAATGGCGAATTTATAAATACAGTTTCCATTTTATAAAACTACAGCATTTTATTTTGAAAAACTAAAAATATAATCTTCTAATGCCTTGAGATCATCATCGTTCATACTTTTTGTAATAGCAAAATTTGTTTTCATTACTTCATATTGCGAAGGATCGACTATTGGATCGCTTTCTTGTTTTAGAAATAAAACAATACTTGCTTTTTTTTCTTTATAAATTTTTGCGATTTCTTGTAAACTTGGCCCAATTATTTTTTGGGTTGGTTGATGACAAGCAACACAATTTCCGGTAGTTTCAAAAATTTCTTTTCCATAATTAACGGTTGAAACAATTTCTTTTTGTTTACCGAAATTTTCCTCAATATCTTTTTTACAAGAAATTACAAGCATCGAAAAACTGAAACCAATAAATATGACTATTTTCAAATTCACTTTTTTCATTTATTATGAAATTAATTTTACAACATCTTTTGCAAAATAACTCGCAATCAAATCTGCACCTGCGCGTTTTATAGCGGTAACTTGTTCCATCATAACAGCATCATGGTCAATCCAACCTTTTTCGGCTGCAGCTTTTATCATACAATATTCGCCTGATACTTGATAAACTGCTACTGGAACCTCGCTCATGTTTTTTACTTCGCGAACAATATCTAAATATGCAATTCCTGGTTTTACCATCACAATATCTGCACCTTCCTCAATATCCATTCTGGTTTCACGAATAGCTTCAAGACGGTTGTGATAATCCATTTGGTAGGTTTTTTTATCTTTCGGAATGTTTTGCAGATCTACAGGTGCAGAATCTAAAGCGTCTCGAAATGGTCCATAATGTGCAGATGCATATTTGGCAGAATAACTCATTATACCAGTATTTATAAATCCTTCATCTTCTAATGCTTCACGAATTGTTAGAATTCTACCGTCCATCATATCGCTTGGCGC
>JAYTVI010000185.1:0-13563 GCA_043744095.1 Flavobacterium sp. | reverse complement strand
ATTAATGAATTTGACATATAATATGTTTAGAAAAATTCAATTACAAGCTATTTAAGAGGGAACGTGCAGGGTAATGTTAAAATAATAAACATTAAGTAACTGAAAAACAATAAATTAAAAACAAGAAAGTAAATCTTTAAAAACCAAAACTAAATTCTAAAAAATCAACAAATTTGATTTGTAATAAGATTTATAGTTTTTAGAGATTCCCAATAACAAGAATGTTTTATAATAGTTTGCTTATCAGAATATTAATTTTAGTAAAAAAAATTTGTTAATAGCTTTTTACAAATCATTGATATTCAGTTAACTTTAAATTAACAACTTTTGTTAACAACTTTAGATAGAATTTTAGAAGTTTTTTGTGGTTGTATGAATTAAAATCGTAATCCAAAACCAAAAGGATAAAAGCAAATTTAGTTTGCCTTTTTTTTAGAAAAGTTATAGACTAAAAAAAGTGGTTTGTTAACAAAAATTGCATTGTGAACTTATCTACAAATTGATGGCTTTTTGATTTATTAACAGTTGTTGATTGTTTTATAAAAAGACTTTAAAATGAAACTATTGACTCTTATTTTACCTGTTCATAAGTTGTTATAAAAAAGCATAACTATAAAAATACCTTTTATAAAATAAAGTTATTGTACCTATTAACATGCTATAATAACCACCAAAAATTAAATTTAAAATCATTTATCTTTTTGTTGCTTTTAATAGATGTTGACAACTTTTAATTTTTATAAAATAGAATTAAGATTTTAAATTATCTCAAGTTTAGTATTCAAATCATTTAAAATTTCTTGAACTTTTTCAAAATCGTTTGGATGTACTTTTAATTGAATGCCACCATAAGCAATAGTTGCTAATGGATCAACAGCAATTAAATTTTCGTTTTGAAATAAATATAAAATTCCTTCATTATCAAAAATTGATTTTAAAACAATAATTTCGTGAGGATAATTGAATATTGCAATGGTTTGAAATTCCAACATTAGAAATTGTATTAATTATTTAATATATTCGTAAAAAATAAATTATGAAAATAAATTACAAAGTAAGAATAGTTTTTCTAATAACTATTCTTTTTAACTTTTATAGTTCTGCACAGGCTCCATGAATTCAATGGCAAAAATCGCTAGGAGGAACAGGTTTTGATGATAGAGCATCCATAATTCAAACTTCAGATGGTGGTTTTATTATTGCAGGAAGTTCAACATCAAATAATGGAGATGTAACCGAAAATCATGGTAGTGATGATTTTTGGATAGTAAAAATAAATTCCGATGGAGGAGTTATTGAATGGCAAAAATCATTAGGAGGAACAAATATAGAATATGCAAATTCAATAATACAAACTACTGATGGTGGCTATATAGTTGCTGGATCTTCTGAATCAAATAATGGAGATGTAACAGGAAATCATGGAAGTGGAGATACTTGGATAGTGAAATTGAGTTCTACCGGAACTATACAATGGCAAAAATCACTAGGAGGATCAAGTTTTGATTGGGCAACTTCTATAAAACAAACCACTGATGGAGGTTATATTATTGCTGGAAATACCCAATCAAACAATGGAAATGTAACAGGAAATCATGGATTTATAGATTATTGGATTGTAAAAATAAATTCAACAGGAACTATACAATGGCAAAGATGTTTAGGTGGTACAGGCGATGATAGAGCTACTTCTATCGTACAATCAACAGATAGTGGCTATGTAGCTGCTGGATATTCTGAATTAAATAATGGAGATATAACCGGAAATCATGGAAATAAAGATTATTGGGTTGTAAAATTAAATTCTGATGGAGGGGTTATCGAATGGAAAAAAAGCTTAGGAGGAATATATTTTGATTTGGCCTCAACTATCATTTCCACAACAGATGGAGGTTATATGGTTGCAGGATTTTCTAATTCAAATGATGGCGATGTAACAGGAAATCAAGGAATTAGTGATGGTTGGATAATAAAATTAAATTCATTAGGAGTTATTCAATGGCAAAAATCATTAGGAGGATCAGAAAATGATTCTTTAACTTCAATAATTCAAACTATAGATGGAGGTTATATTTTGGCTGGAGCTTCTGATTCAAATGATGGAGATGTAACAGGGCATCATGGTATTCAAATACCTGAAACTCCTACTAATGATTATTGGGTTGTAAAAATAAATTCAACAGGAACTATTCAATGGCAAAAATCATTAGGAGGAACACTTGATGAATATGCAAGTTCTATAATTCAAACCACAGATGGTGGTTATGTGATTGCTGGAAGTTCAAATTCAAATAATGGTGACGTAACCGGAAATCTCGGAAATTATGATTATTGGATAGTAAAATTAAACCCAATTTTAGCTACAGATATTTTTAATCAAAACACAAATATTACACTTTTCCCAAATCCTGCAAAAGAAAAACTAACTGTAAAACTTGATACTTTTACTCCTATTCAAGATATTTCAATCACAGATATTTCAGGAAAAATAATACATTCTCAAAAAACAGAAAGTTTATCAACTACAATAAATACGGCTAATTTCTCAAAAGGAATTTACTTTTTAACCCTTCAAGAAAATGATAAAAAATCGATTCAAAAGTTTATAGTTGAATAAGTTTTTAATTAAAAAAATAGAGAAAGGTTTACTTAATTGTGAACCTTTTTTTGTTTCCCAAAAGTTACTTTTTCTATAAATCTTAACCCTTAATTCTTTTATCTTAATACTTCTTTGTAATTTTAACCATTATTAGTTGATGAATTATGAGTAAGAAGCAAAAAAAGTTTGGAAAAAATGAGAAAACATTCTCAGAAAGAATATTAAAAATATTATCGCAAAACGCCAATAAACCATTCAATTATAAGCAAATAGGGGCTGTTTTAGAACTTGATGATACCAAAAGTAGAAACGAAATTATTAAAGATTTAAAAATTCTTGCTGCTCAAAAAGTAATCATAGAAAGTGAACCTGGAAAATATCTTGTTAAAGCTATTTCGCAAGATTATTACGAAGGAACAATCGATATGACTTCTCGTAAAACAGCTTATTTTATTTGTGAAGAGTTTGAAGAAGATGTTTTTATCCCTACAAACAACCTTAATCACGCTTTAGATAAAGATAAAGTAAAAGTATATGTCTATAATCGTAGAAAAGGTAAACGCCCAGAAGGAGAAGTTATAGAGGTTTTAGAAAGAGCAAAAACAGAATTTGTTGGTGTGATCGACATTCAAAAGAATTTTGCTTTTGTGTCTACTGCCAATGCTAAAATGTATACTGATATTTTTATCCCAAAAGATAAATATAATGGCGCTGAAAATGGTGATGTTGTGGTGGTAAAAATTGAAGATTGGCCTAAAAAAGCCGATTCACCATTCGGATCTGTAATTAAAGTTTTAGGAAAACCAGGAGAACACGATACCGAAATTCATGCCATACTTGCCGAATATGGATTGCCGTATGATTTTCCTGTAGAAGTAGAAGTTTTTGCACAAAAAATAGACACAACAATTCATCCAGAAGAAATTGCAAAACGTCGTGATATGCGCGATACGTTAACGTATACAATCGATCCAAAAGATGCAAAAGATTTTGATGATGCTTTGTCATTCAAAAAATTAGAAAACGGCAATTACGAAATCGGAGTTCACATTGCCGATGTTTCGCATTATCTTAAAGAAGGAACAATTTTAGATAATGAAGCATATAATCGAGGAACTTCGGTTTATTTAGTAGATAGAGTTGTGCCGATGTTACCTGAAGTTTTATCCAATTTTGCCTGTTCGCTGCGTCCAAATGAAGAAAAATATACATTTTCAGCCATTTTTGAAATCGACCATAAAGCCACTGTTTTAAACCAATGGTTTGGTAGAACGGTTATCAATTCTGATCAACGTTTTGCTTATGAAGAAGCTCAAGTTATAATTGAAAGCAACAATAATAACTTTAATTCCGATAAAAAAGAGTTGCTTCTTGACGACACAACTAAAAATAATATTCCGTCGTCAAAAACAAAAACTTTTACAATTCCAGCTGAAATTTCTTTAACAGGAAAAGATTATATAGTTTCTGAAGAGTTAGTTGAAGCTACTTTAAAATTGGATGAATTAGCTAAAATTCTTCGAAGAAATAGAATGAATAATGGTGCAATTTCGTTTGATAAAGTAGAAGTAAAATTCAATTTAGATGACAAAGGTGAACCCGAAGGCGTTTATTTCAAAATATCAAAAGATGCCAATCATTTGATTGAAGAATTTATGCTTCTTGCCAATAGAAAAGTGGCTGAATATATCGGAAAACAAAAGAAAACATTTGTGTATAGAATTCACGACGAACCTAATGAAGATAAACTTTTTGCAATGCAAGCGTTAATTTCTAAATTTGGTTATAAAATAGATTTGCGTGACAAAAAAGACATTTCTAAATCATTAAATCAGTTAATGGCTGATGTAAATGGCAAAAAAGAACAAAATCTAATAGATACTTTAGCGATTCGTACAATGAGTAAAGCTAAATATTCGACAGAAAATATTGGTCACTACGGATTAGCTTTTGATTATTACAGTCATTTTACATCACCAATTAGACGTTATCCCGATGTTATGGTGCATCGATTATTGCAATATTATTTAGATGGCGGAAAATCGGTTTCAGCAGAAGTTTTCGATGAAAAATGTGTTCATTCTTCAAATATGGAAGGATTAGCAACTAATGCAGAACGAGATAGCATCAAGTATATGCAAGTAAAATATATGCAAGATCATAAAGATCAAGAATTTATTGGAGTTATTTCTGGAGTAACCGAATGGGGAATTTATGTAGAAATCATCGAAAACAAATGTGAAGGAATGTGTAGAATTCGCGAAATTCGTGATGATTATTACACCTTTGACGAAAAACAATATGCACTTGTTGGAGCCACAACTCAAAGCATTTTGCAATTGGGTGACGAAGTTATTGTAAAAGTAAAAAATGCAGATTTGGTGAAAAAACAATTAGATTTTAGTTTTATCAGAAGAAATAATTAATAAAAACGATAAAATGTAGTATTTTGTAAAGTTGATAAATTGTATAACACATTGATTTATAATAGTATTTATTAATATTGAACCTTTTGACTTCTAGACTTTCAAACTTTCGATTTACTTATTTAACAATAAATGCTTAAATTTGAAATTCTGGATAAAACAAAATAAATGATAGAAGATATTATAACTGGTATTCCGTTAGGGATTTTTTTAAGTTTTTTAATAGGACCTGTTTTTTTTGTATTGTTAGAAACAAGTGCTGTCAAAGGATTTAGAGCAGCATTTGTATTTGATTTAGGAGTGGTTTTGGCAGATATTCTTTTTATTTCGGTTGCTTATTTTAGTAGTTATCGCTTAATTCAAAGTATAAAAAATGATCCTGCAATATTTATTTTTGGAGGAATATTAATGTTGAGTTACGGGATTATATCGTTTATTAAACTAAAAAAAATCAGTAAAGAAGACGAAGAAGAAATTGCAGAAGTACTACAAAAAAAGGATTATTTAAGTTTGTTTATAAAAGGATTTTTACTCAATTTTATTAATGTAGGAGTACTCCTTTTTTGGTTTATGATACTTATTACAATTGGTCCAAAACTAGAATTAGAAACCTCAAGAATGATTACCTTTTTTACTTCTGTTATTTTAACATATTTACTTGTAGATGTGGGTAAAATATTATTAGCCAAAAAGTTAAAAAACCAAATGACACCAATTAATGTTTTAAGAATCAAAAAAGTTATTAGCATTCTTTTAATTCTTTTCGGACTCACATTAATGTTTCAAGGTTGGTTTCCTAGTGACCAAAAAATGGTTAAAAAAGCACTAGAAAAAATAGAGTAATAATGTTTTTTATTCCTTTTTTTCGTCATCAATATATTCTAGTAGGTCACCTGGTTGGCAGTCTAAAGCTTTACAAATTGCTTCTAAAGTACTAAATCTTATCGCCTTCGCTTTTCCTGTTTTTAATATAGAAAGATTAGATAAAGTCAAATCTACTCTTTCTGAAAGTTCATTCAGAGAAATTTTTCGTCTTGCCATCATCACATCAAGGTTTACAATAATTGGCATAATTTATACTGTTAAATCGTTTTCGTTTTGAATTTCAACACCTTTTCTAAAAATAATTGCAATAACATAAATTACCGCAGACATCATAATAAAAGCCTGACCATCAGACCAATATTTATTCAAAGTACTAATGTTATAACTATGATATAACAAATTTTTGGTAGATTCTTGTGCAATGTAACTCAAAATTCCTATTTCAAAAGTAAAGTAACTAATTTTTGTAATTTGATTTGAAACAAAACTATTAAATGGGTTAGACAAATCTAACTTGATTAAAAGTTTTATGACTAAATAAAATAGATATGCTTTTGATATTGAAATCGTCAATATAAAAGTATACATTCCATAAAAAGTCCATTTGCTTCGATTATACATTTCACTCAAGTCCAACTTTTGATACAGGTTATGAATAATTTCGGGTTTATATAAACTCACTATAAAATTTACCAATAAAGCTCCTGTTTCTATACATAAACCGATAAATATAACCCAAGCAATAATTTCTACAGCTTTGAATACTAAGTTATTTGTTTTTGACATCATTATAAAATATTTTAATTAGTTCACAAAAATAATAAATATTTATTGATAAACAATAAATATATTTTATTTTATTTCTAATTTAACCCGTTGGGTGCAATTAATAAAAAAGTATGATTTTGTCATTTCGACAAAGGAGAAATCTCATAAAATACTTAATCAATGTGATTTATTTCATCTGTTCGCTGACGCTCGAGTCTCCTTTGTCGAAATGACAAATTAACGGTGTATTCATTTTTTTTTAAGAAATATGACTCAAAAAATTAATTACACCAACGGGTTAATTTAATTAAAAAGACACATTTCTATTTCCTTCAGAAACATCGTTAAAATTTAATCATAATGAATCTTTAATTTTTCTTAAAATTAGATATAAAAAAACCACTCGTTTAACGAGATTTTAGAAGAAGCATCATCCGGATTCGAATTTAACTTTACTTAATTTTTATTAAAAATTAGATATAAAAAAACCTCTCATTTGACGGGATTTTAGAAGAAACATCGTCCGGATTCGAATATAACTTTACTTAATTTTTCTTAAAAATTAGATATAAAAAAACCTCTCATTTGACGGGATTTTAGAAGAAACATCGTCCGGATTCGAATATAACTTTACTTAATTTTTATTAAAAATTGATATAAAAAAACCTCTCATTTGACGGGATTTTAGAAGAAGCATCGTCCGGATTCGAATATAACTTTACTTAATTTTTTCTTAAAAATTAGACATAAAAAAACCTCTCAAAAAAGAGAGGTTAATTCAGAGGCATCGTCCGGATTCGAACCGGAGTAGGAGCTTTTGCAGAGCCCAGCCTAGCCGCTCGGCCACGACGCCAATTATTTATTGGATTGCAAATATAGGAAACAATTGATAATTAACAATTGATAATTAACAATTTTTAAAAATTAGTATTTTGTAATTTTCAATTCGTAATTTTTTAGTTTCTATATTCTTCCATTTCAATAGTAACAGCTTCAACATCACCACCAATAGGTGGATTTAATTTAGAAACACTTAGTGTTATTCTTGAAATAGATGGTATTTCTCTAAAAATTCTAGTGATGATTCTATGAGCAACATGTTCTAATAAATGCGATCTGATAGCCATTTCTTCTACCACAATTTTGTTCAAAAGCACATAATCTACTGTATCTGCAAGATGATCTGATATCGAAGATTTTCGCAAATCGGTTTTAATTTCTAAGCTTACAATATAATCAGATCCAATTTTTCCTTCTTCTACCAAACATCCGTGATAAGAAAAAGTTCTTATATTTTTGAGTTTTATTGTTCCCATTTTTTAAATAAGGTTATAATGTTTATTAAGGTTATACTATTTAGTTATTAAAAGCGACTAAACTTTTAAACGTTTAAACTTTCTAAACTCTTTTCATATCTTTGCTAAAATTAAACAAAAATATGTCAACCGAAGAAAAATCACTTCATTTTATAGAACAAATTATAGAAGACAGTTTATCAAGTGGTTTCGCTCAAGATAAACTTCGTTTTCGTTTTCCGCCTGAACCAAATGGATATTTACACATAGGTCACGCTAAATCTATTTGTCTAAATTTTGGTTTAGGATTAAAGTATAATGCACCCGTTAACCTGCGTTTTGACGATACCAATCCAGCAAAGGAAGAGCAAGAATATGTTGATGCAATCAAAGAAGATTTACTTTGGTTGGGTTTTAATTGGGCAGAAGAACGATATGCGTCTGATTATTTTCAGCAGTTGTATGATTGGGCAGTTGCGATGATTAAAAACGGAAAAGCGTATGTAGATTCTCAAACGTCTGAAGATATGGCAATCCAAAAAGGAACGCCAACACAACCAGGAGTTGATGGACCTTATAGAAATCGTTCGGTTGAAGAAAATTTACAATTATTTGAAGCTATGAAAAAAGGTGATTTTCCAGAAGGAAGTCACGTTTTGAGAGCTAAAATTGATATGGCATCTAAAAATATGTTAATGCGTGATCCGTTGATGTACAGAGTTTTGCATCGTCATCATCACCGTACAAGAAACGATTGGAAAATCTATCCTATGTATGATTATGCGCACGGCGAAAGCGATTATATCGAACAAATTTCACATTCTATTTGTACGTTAGAATTTGTAATGCATCGTGAATTATACAATTGGTTTTTGGATCAAATTTACACTGAACTTGATTCACTGTCTATTACCACAAAAATACGTCCAAATCAATATGAGTTTGCTCGATTGAACTTGAATTATACCGTAATGAGTAAACGAAAACTTTTGCAACTGGTAGAAGAAAAAGTCGTTAATGGTTGGGACGATCCACGAATGCCTACAATTTCTGGTTTACGTCGTCGTGGTTATACTGCAAAGTCTATTAGAAATTTCTGTGAAACTATTGGTGTTGCAAAGCGTGAAAATATAATTGATGTATCTCTTTTAGAGTTTTGTTTGCGTGAAGATTTGAACAAAACAGCGCCAAGAGTTATGGCGGTTTTAGATCCGGTGAAGTTGGTGATTACCAATTATCCTGAAGGAAAAGAAGAATTTTTAGATGCCGAAAACAATCAAGAAGATCAAAGTGCAGGTTTTAGAAAAGTGCCATTTTCAAGAGAATTATATATAGAAAGAGAAGACTTTTTAGAAGTAGCTCCAGCTAAATTTTTTAGACTTAGTATCGGAAACGAAGTTCGTCTTAAAAATGGATATATCATTAAAGGTGAAAGTGTTACTAAAGATGCAAACGGAACAATTACGGAAATTCAAGTAACTTATGATGAAGATTCACGTTCAGGAAGTGGAAATGAAGCCAGTCAAAGAAAAGTTGCTGGAACATTGCATTGGGTTTCTATTTCGCACGCTATTGAAGCTGAAATTCGATTGTATGATAGATTGTTTATTGATGAAGCTCCAGATGCACATAAAGAGAAAAACTTTTTGGATTTTATAAATAAATCATCGTTAGAAATCGTAAAAGGATTTGTTGAACCAAACCTCTCCGATGTAAAATCTAATGATAAATTTCAGTTTCAACGATTGGGTTATTTTAATGTAGACAAAGATTCAACTACTTCTAAATTAGTCTTTAACAAAACTGTTGGTCTAAAAGATGCTTGGGAAGAAAAAGGCAAAAAAGAAGAAAATTTATTGATGAATACCTTAAAAGAACTCAATAAATATGTAAAAGAAAAAGATGAAAATGCTGCCGAAATTATCTTAAAACCAATTGTGGATAACATAAAAAGTATTGATAATTACAGTTTAATTATCAACACAATTCTGAAGAATATTAAGAACGATAATAATGCATTGTTGTTTGCAAATTTAGTGTTGAAACATTCCGATAAAGTTGATGCAAAAGATATTGAAATCGAACAATTAACAAAATTATATTCAATGTCGTTAAAAAGTCAATTGTCTTTAGCTAGAATTTCAGCAATTGAAAATTTAAAAAATGATGAAGTGAATTTAAATCATTTTCAAGCTCAATTATTAGAATTAAGAAATTTAGAGAAAAACGAAAAAGTTTTAGAATTGTTGAATAAAATATAATTCCGAGCTATAATTTTTCCTAATACAAAACCAACTTTCGAGTTGGTTTTTTCTATTATTGTAAATAACTATTAAAACAAAAAATCAATTAGTTTTATCTATCAAAAATGACTTTCACATATTGATTTTAATCAATTTTAAAAAACCGTCAATATAAATTAGTATTTATTAAAAAAACGTTTCAAAAAACGCTTTATTTAAAGTTTTGCCTCTTTAAATTAAAATTAACATCATTATAAAGATTTTTTTTGTAACTTTAGTATATATAACATAAAGTAACATGTCAAATAATAATAACAGTAGTATTTTTGCCTTAATTGCTGGAGCAGCAATTGGAGCAACTTTAGGAATTTTGTTTGCACCTGATAAAGGATCAAAAACCAGAGAAAAAATAATTGATGGTTTTGATGATTTGAAAGATATAGCAAAATCTAAATTTGAAAACTTTGAAGACCAAGCAAAGGAAATGTTTTCTGAAAAAAAGCATAACTTGAAAGATACGGTTGAAGAATTGATTTCGAGTTCTAGTTATAAAGCCGAAGAAGCTATTTCGTTTCTTGAAGAAAAACTTGCTGACCTAAAAAAGCTAAATACTAAACTTCAAAAATAATGGGTTTAGAAGAATTAAAAGAAAATACAGAAGCCATTCAAGAAAATGCAAAAGCTTATTTTGAAACTAATTTAGCGTATTATAAGTTATGGGGTTTTAAAGTAGCAATGAAATCGACTACTTTAATGTTGAAGTTTTTATTGATATCCATCTGTTTATCAATAGTTTTGCTTTTTGTATCTGTTGCTGGAGCATTGTCTTTAGGCAATTTGTTAAACAGTTTACCTTTAGGATTTCTTATCGTGGCCGGAATATATTTAGTACTAGCATTGCTATTATTTTTAATAAAAGACAAAATTGTAGAAGGTCCAATTTTAGAAAAATTCTCCGAAATATTTTTTAACGACTAATTTATGGCAACAAAAAAATATTCATCCTACGCAGAAATAGAAAAAGAGCTAGAGATTCTAAAAGTAGAACGGGAAATTCATTATCAAAAAATGCTATTAAGCGTTGATAAAACCAAAGAAAGTATTGTACCTTCAAAAGCAATTTTGTTAGCAGGTACTATTTATGATACTGCACTTTCTGGAACTACAGGAACAATTATTAAAATTGCTACACCATTTGTGCTCAATACAGCTGTACCATTTATAAAAAACTGGTTTGCAAAAAGAAAAAAAAGAGGCGATTAAGCCTCTTTTTTTTATTGTAAGTTATTGTTTATACCATTTAAGTTTAGAATTTAGTGTAAAGAAAAAAATAACTTTTTATGGCGGTAAAATCTAAACTTAAATGGTATTATTAACTATTCTACAGGATTTGATGTGTCAGACGGGTTAAAATCTGTTGCTGTTGTATCATTGTTTTTCTTAACTCTTTTCGGCTGGTTTTTCATTTGCTCACCAATAATATTTGAAGCGCTAAAACTAGTTACCATATTATTCAGCATATCACTTGCTGCTTGTGGCGAATTGGGTAACAAGATTAAGTTTGAATTTGTATCAGCACCAATTGCTTGCAAAGTATCATAATGTTGTGTTATTACAATCAAAGCCGATGCTTCCTGAGAATTGATTCCTACATTGTTTAAGACTTCTACACTTTCTACCAAACCTCTTGCAATTTCTCTTCTTTGATCTGCAATACCTTGGCCTTGAAGCTTTTTACTTTCTGCTTCAGCCTTTGCTTTTGCTACAATTCTTATTCTTTGTGCTTCAGATTCAAAAGTGGCAGCTGTTTTTTCTCTATCGGCAGCATTAATTCTATTCATAGCATTTTTTACTTGAATATCAGGATCAATATCAGTAACCAAAGTGTTGATAATATCATATCCGTAAGTAGACATTGCTTCATTTAACTCCCTTTTTACTCCAATTGCAATATCATCTTTTCTTTCAAAAACATCATCCAAAATCAATTTTGGAACTTCAGCACGAACTACATCAAAAACATATGCAGTAATTTGATCATGAGGATATTCTAATTTATAAAAAGCCTCATAAACTTTGTCTTGAATAACATTAAACTGTACCGAAACTTTCATTTTGATAAAAACATTATCCTTAGTTTTAGTTTCAATAATTACATCCAATTGCTGAATTCTAAGATTTACTCTTCCGGCAACTCGGTCAATAATAGGTACTTTCAATTGCAACCCAGAATTTCTAATACTCATAAATTTACCAAAACGTTCAATGACAACAGCACTTTGTTGCTTGACAGTGAAAAACGATGAGAAAAGAATTGTTAATCCTAAAACAACAAAAACAATAAAATAAATTTCCATATATAATTTTTTAAGGTTGATACTACAGTTGTTATACGATAAAAATGTATGTTTGTTACAAATTAAATATTATTAATAATGAAGAAAATCATTTTCACAGTTTTTTTGATAGGTCTTACTGTAGTTGCAAATGCTCAATATGGTTACCGTGACGGAAATAGAATAGGACTTACTCTTGGAGTTACTCAAATGTCGTTGACAACAAATAATTTTATAACCAAACCAGAAATGGGTTGGGTTGGCGGATTGGCAGTTCGTGGAAACTATTATAATAATTTTAGTATGCTTTTTGGAATGCAGTTTTCCGAAAGTAATTTCTCAGTAGAAACTAAACCATTATCCTCTTCAAAAATTGAAAACGTAAAATATACTTTATCAGGTGTTCAAGTTCGATTATTAATGAGTTATAACATCGTAAAAGATCACGTTTCTATAGATTACGGTCCAATTTTGCAAGTAAACGGAAAGTTGAGAACAGATTCTAAATATGATAGCAATACAATATCAGGTACATATTTAAACGTAAAAGATATACAAGATGTAACAAAATTCAACGGAAATTTTTATGTTGGAGTTTCTGCCGGAAACAAACGTATTCGTGCAATTGCTTGTTATCAATACGGAATAAATAACTTTTTGAACAACCTTAACAAAAAAGAAGAGTTAAAAGTAGCCAACAACAACAGCGAATTCAAAGGGCATTTAGGAATTATTAGCGGTCAATTGTTGTTTAATTTGTAAAATATAAAACCGCAAATTCGCAAATCATATTCTAATTTAATTTGCGAATTTGCGGTTATTTTTTAATTTCCTATAAACTAGAAATTGCTTTCTCCAATCGCTTTATAGTTTCGTATTTTCCTATCAATTCTACAATATCAAAAAGATGTGGCCCTTTTAAAGCGCCAACCAAACTCAATCTGAATGGTTGCATCACTTTTCCCATTCCGATTTCGTTTGTAGTCATCCAATCTTTTACTATAGTTTCTATATTTAAAGATGTAAAATCTTCAATAGTTGACAAAACCAAAATTAATTGTTGCATTAATC
>JAYTVI010000184.1:0-13657 GCA_043744095.1 Flavobacterium sp. | reverse complement strand
TTATGGAGCATCACAAACTAATAGATATTCGAAAAGCAAAAGGGTTTACTCAAGAACAAATGGCTCTTAAAATAGCAATGGAACAAACTACTTATTCTAGAAAAGAAAGAGGGAAATCGCCTATTAGTAATGAGGAGTGGAATCGTTTTGCAAAAGCACTTGATATTCCTGTAGAAGAAATAAAAGAAAATAATTCATCTGTACTAAAAAATGAAAACTGTACATTTAATGAAAATGCAATAGGCATACAATATGTAAATATTCCTCAAAATGTTTTTGATATTATTATAAAATACAATACAAAATTAGAAGAGGAAAATGCCAAAATGAAGGAACAATTAAATAATATTTAAAAAAATCAGTTTTTAGAAAATTATTCTCCTTTCAAAAAAAGGGAAATTTTTTCATAAAGTTCAGAATTATGCAAACTATGACCAAAACCTTCCGTAGTTATTAAAGTACCTTTTTTCCAATGGGTATTTATTTTTTCCGATTCAGAATACGCAACAACTTTATCGTGAATATCATGAGCAATAATTCCGTCTAAAGTTGCATTTTTGAGAAAATTACTGGTCGAAAATTCATCAACAATTATGTCAAATCGTTCTTTGGTATAAGCAATTAATGCGTTATAAACTTTAGAATTAAGGCTTAATAAATTTTTGTAATTGTTCAGGATAATTTTAAAATCTGATGGTGCACCAAGCAAAACTATCTTTTCTAATGTATTATTTTTGAAATGATGTTGGTAATAGGCAATAGCAATTCCACCAAGCGAATGTCCAATTATATGTTTGGGCTGAAATCGTTGAATTAATACATCAATATATTCGGCATATTGCGGCACATTAAATTCTTTTCCGCTAGACATTCCGTGTGCTGGAGCATCAATTGCAATTATGGTACTCCCCGTTTTTTTGAGAAAGGGCAATATTTTTTTCCATCTTGAGGCATTACTCTCCCAACCGTGAAGTAATAAAATAACATTTTCGTTTCCTTGCCAAGTATAGGTTTGAAAACTTTTTCCGTTATGTAAATGGGTTTCGTTGGTACTACTTTCTAGAAATTTGGGTAAATTGTCTTTTGATAATTTTCCTATTCTGGGTTGGCTAAAAATTTGATAGGCCAACATCATTGCTTTTCTAGGATTGATATAACTTAAGATGTTAATATACAATCCGACAGATTTTGTTAGTATAAAAATTTTTAATTTTTTCATAAAAAAAAGTCCCGACAAGCGGGACTCAATATTTATTTAGAATTTAGAAAACATTTTTTGCATTTTCTCTCTTTCTTCTTCTGCAAGTGAACTATCGACTAATATTCTACCTGAATGCTCATCAGTAATTATTTTTTTTCTTCCTGCAATTTCTACTTGAGTTTGTGGCGGAATTGTAAAAAACGACCCAGCTGATGCACCTCTTTCGATAGAAACTACTGCCAAACCATTACGAACACTTTTACGTATTCTTTTATAAGCCGTCAATAAACGTTCCTCGATAAGCAATTCGTATTCTGCTGATTTCTCAGATAGAAAAGCTTCTTCTTTTTGAGTTTCAGACATAATATCACTCAACTCCGCTTTTTTATGTTTCAAGTGACTGCTTTTTGCTTCTAACTTTTCTTTAGAATCAGCAATAACTTGTTTTTTGTGCTCCATAGTAGCTTTCATTTCTTTGATTTGCTTTTCGGCCAATTGAATTTCTAATTCTTGAAACTCAACTTCTTTTGTCAAAGAATTAAACTCTCTATTATTACGAACACTATCTTGTTGCTTGATGTATTTTTTTATAGAAAATTGATGATCTTCAATTGCATTTTTCTTTGCTTTGATTTGTTCTTCTATATTTTCTAAATCTTGTTTTAGTTTTTCGTTGCGTGTAGACAAACCTGCAACTTCATCTTCTAAATCTTCAACTTCTAAAGGAAGTTCGCCTCTAACATTTCTGATTTCATCAATTCTGGTGTCAATTAATTGCAAGTCATATAATGCTCTTAATTTTTCTTCAACACTTAATTCTTTTGTAGCTGCCATATTCTATAAGTACTTAACTGGATTTGTATTTTCTTCTGATAAAACGACTGCAAAATTAAGAATTTTTTTCCGAAGAAAATCAACAATATAATTTTTTGTGTAACGTTCGCTCTCAAAATGTCCAATATCTGCCAAAAGTATCTGATTTTCAGCTTCATAAAAATTATGATACTTTAAATCAGATGTTAAAAAAACATCTGCTCCAGCTTGAATAGCATTTTTGATAGCAAAACTTCCTGAACCACCAAGAACAGCCACTTTTTGTATTGATTTATTCAAAAATTCAGAATGACGAATGCTTCCGCATTGCATTTTATCTTTTACAAAAAGTAGAAAATCGTTCTCCGAAATAGGTTTTTCTAGTTCGGCAATCATTCCTAAACCAATATTTTGATGTTCGTTTTGCAGGGCATAAATTTCGTAAGCAATTTCTTCATATACATGATTTGAGTATAATGCTTTTACTATTTTGTTTTGTAAATGTTTTTCAAAAGTTACTTCTATTTTTATTTCTTGGGCTTCAACAAAATCAAAACGTTCTCCAATTTCTGGATTGCTATTTTCATTGCCCATATAGGTTCCGATACCTTGTGAGTTGAAACTACAATCTTCATAGTTGCCTATTTGTCCAGCACCAGCATCAAATAATGCATTTCGCAATTTTTCAGCATTTTCGGCAATGGTATAGGTAACTAGCTTTTGAATAAAATTTTGTTTTGGTACTAGTATTTTTGCTTTTTTTAATCCAAGTGCGTCACAGAAAATTTTATTAACGCCATTTTTATGATTGTCTAAAGCTGTATGTACTGCATAAATTGCAATATTGTTTTGAATAGCTTTGATTATTGCTCTTTCGACATAATTTTTGCCTGTAATTTTCTTTATTCCTGAAAACAAAATAGGATGGAAGCAAACTATAAAATTGCATTTTTTGGAAATTGCTTCTTCAATAACATTTTCTAAAGCATCGTGACAAACTAAAATTCCTGTTGCCTCTATTTCTTGGTTTCCAACAAGTAATCCAACATTGTCAAAATCTTCAGCATAAGCCAATGGTGCCATTTCTTCTAGAATTTCTATAATTTCTTTTATTTTCATTTTAGGTTGACCATTCATTTAATATTTCTTTTATTGTCCAAATACCATTATTTTTTTCAAAAAGAAAAAAGCTGCCACTATTGTGCTCAATGTTTCTATAAAAAGCCACTTTTACTAAACAATAATTGTTGGCAAAATACATAGGTTTGCTCACAATCATCAATCTTTGATTGTTTTCCTTAAACTGTTCGGATACTTTTTGAAATTCTTCTAAAGTCAAACAATTATTAACTTTGCTTTTTAAGTATTGATGTTGATTGGTAAAAAGAATATTAAATTCTGCATTCCAATTTTCATTTATACTAGGATTTATTTGACTTTTTATTGCACCAGCATTTTTTTTGAGCAACTCACTTTTGTTTATAACCTCGAGTGTCTCTTCATTATTTGGAGCTTTATTACAATAGAAACTAAGCAGTTGTAGTCTGTTTTTGACAATTACTTTTTCTTCTGCATAATATTTTGTCAATAAAATTTTGAGAATGGCAGCATCTTGATTTTCTTGTGAATAAGAAAATTTGAAAATAAAAAAAGTAATAAAAAGTGCTATTTTGGTAATTAACTTCATTTTTATGAATCTATTTTTGCAACTACAAATTAACGAAAATTAGCTTAATCTAGTGTTCCTTTTACAAAAAAAAGTATACTTTCGTAAAATGAATTTTCTTCGAAAAATACTATTTCCATTTGCTGTTTTATACGGATGGATTATGCAATTTCGAAATTTTCTGTTTGATATAGGAATTTTAAAATCCTATAGTTTTGATATTCCTATTATTGCTGTCGGAAACTTGAGTGTTGGCGGAACAGGTAAAACGCCACAAATTGAATATCTAATTCGATTACTTTCTAATAATTATAAAATTGCGACTTTAAGTAGAGGCTATAAACGAGAATCTAAAGGTTTTGTGTTGGCAGATGCTACTTCAAACGCAGCTATTTTGGGAGATGAACCTTATCAGTTTTATACAAAATTTCCTAATATTCAAGTAGCAGTAGATGCCAATAGAAAAAACGGTATAACACAATTGTTGAATCAGAAAGAAACGCCAGATGTTATATTACTTGATGATGCTTTTCAACATCGAAGGGTAAAAGCCGGTTTTTATATTCTCTTAACTTCTTATGATGATTTGTTTTGCAACGATTATATTTTGCCAACAGGAAATCTTAGAGAAAGTAGAAGTGGAGCAAAAAGAGCAAATATGATAATTGTCACAAAATGTCCGAAGGATTTATCAGAACTTGAACAAGATAAAATTGCAGAAAAAATAACTCCATATTTTAAAGATAAAAACGAACGAAATCAGAGGATTTTTTTTAGTTTTATTGATTATGAGGATAAAGTTTATGGTTTAAATAAATTAAAACCAGTTAACGAATTAAAACATATTTCAAAAGTACTTGTTGCTGGAATTGCAAAGCCAAAACCTTTTTTTGATTTTTTAGAAACTAAAAATGATGTAATTTTGGCTTTTCAAGATCATCATCAATTTTCTGAAAGTGACATAAGCAATATAAAAAAACAAGCATTAGAGAAAAGTATTATCACTACCGAAAAAGATTATATGCGAATGAAAAACAGCATTTTAAGTGATCAACTTTATTATTTACCAATAAAAACTTCGTTTATAAATAATGGCGATTTTTTTGATAAAACAATTTTAAATTATGTGGGAAAAAGTACAAGAAACAGTAAATTTCATTAAATCAAAAACAAACTTTACTCCTGAATATGGTGTTATTTTAGGTTCAGGATTAGGAAGTTTTACTGACGATATGCAAATAGAGCATACTTCATTATATAGTGATATACCTAATTTTCCGGTTTCGACGGTTCAAGGACATAAAGGAGCATTGGTTTTTGGAACCATTGGTGCTAAAAAAGTTGTTGCTATGCAAGGTCGTTTTCACTTTTATGAAGGATATGATATGAAACAAGTTACTTTTCCTGTACGAGTAATGAAATATTTAGGCGTAGAAAAGTTGATAGTTTCTAATGCTTCTGGAGGTGTTAATCAAAATTATAAAGTTGGTTCTATTGTTATATTAAAAGATCACATCAATATGATGCCAGAACATCCACTTCGAGGAATCAATGATGAAAGATTTGGTCCACGATTTGTGAATATGAGCGAACCATTTAGTCGCAAAATGATTGCCAAATCAAAAGAAATTGCAACGGCTTTAAATATTGAAGTGCAAGATGGTATTTATCTAGGTTTGCAAGGTCCAACATTCGAAACTTTGTCAGAATATCGTATGGTAAAAATCCTCGGTGCAGATTGTGTAGGTATGTCTACAGTTCCAGAGGTTATTGTTGCAAGTCATATGAGTTTAGAATGTTTTGGAATTTCAGTAATTACAGACATTGGTCATGAAGATAGCATAGAAACTATTACCCATGCCGAAGTTTTAGAGGCTGCTAAACACGCAGAACCTAAAGTGAGAAGTTTGATTAAGGAATTGATTATGCAATACTAATTTTTCTAGCAAAATTCTCAGCAATAATTCGGTAAAAATCATCAGGATCAAAAGGTTTTGTTATCACATCATTCATACCATAAGACAATAGCATATCTCTATTTTCGTTTAATGAAATTGCAGTCAATGCAATAATTAAAGTCTTCTTGTCGAAGGTACGAATGGTTTGTGTGGCAATAGTTCCGTTGATTCCGGGTAAGTGAACATCCATTAGAACCAGATCATATTTGTTGTTTTTAACAGCAATAATTGCATCTTCGCCATTGTCAATAACATCGTCACAAATCATCCCTTTATTTTGAAGCATTTTTTTAGTAATCATTTGATTGATTTTATTGTCTTCAATCAATAATATTTTCTTATCAATTAATATAGAATCATCATAATTTAAAGGTTTTTCAGCTTGAGTATCATCGATTCCAATTTTGAAACTCAAGTCGAATGAAAATGATGAACCTTTTCCAACTTCACTTTCGAGTTTTATTTTTCCGCCAAGAATATCAATTAGTTTTTTTACAATAGTTAGTCCTAACCCAGTTCCTCCATATTTTCTATTGATTTCAATTGAACCTTGTGAGAAACTATCAAAAACTGATTCTATTTTTTCTTCAGGAATACCTATACCTGTATCAATAATTGCAAAGTGTATAGAAGTAAATTCTTCATTAATTTCGTTGCAATTGATAATTACTTTTACTTCACCGTTTTTGGTAAATTTCAATGCGTTATTTATCAAATTTAGAAAAATCTGAGACAATTTTGTAGGGTCACTAACCAAGAAATCAGGTATGTTTTTATCAATTTCTATTGTAAAAGCATTGTTGTTTATTGAAGCTAATTCTTTTAAGGAATTTTGGATATTTGACAATAATAATTTTAAATTAAAATTGATGTATTCTATTTCAACAGCATTCGATTCTATTCTGTTTATTTCTAAAATTTCATTTATAAAAGTGAGCAAATAATTTCCAGAAAATTTCAAAGAAGTAAGGTAGTTCATTTGAGATTCTTTCGGATTTTCTTGAAGCAATAAATGGGTAATTCCGTTTATTGCATTTAGTGGTGTACGCAATTCGTGACTTACAGTTGATAAGAATTCTGAACGAGCTTTAGAAGCTTTTTCTGCTTTTTCTTTAGCTGTAATTAGTTCATTATTTTTTTCTTTCAATAATAGATTTGATTGATTTCTAATAATATTATTTTTATATAGAGACAAACTCAATAGAGACAATATAGATATTAAAGCAATGGCTAGTATACTTATAAGTTTTGCAACTTTATTGGCTTTTTGTTGTTCTCTATTTTCTTTGTCTAATTGTTCAATTGTTTTAAGACGTTCATTTTCTTTAAATTGTGTATAATCTTCAGAACCTAATCGTTGTGTGTTTAATTTTGAAATACTATCTTTTAATTCTAAATGTTTTTTAAGTAGTTTAAATGCTAAATCAGTATTTAATAATTTTTCTTGAACCGAACTTAATGATAATAAAATCTTTGCTTTTTGATCAAGATTTTTATCTTTACTATTCAATTCATATGCTCTATTAAGATAATTTAGGGCTAAGTTTTTGCGGTTATTTTGCATTTCTATTGTACCAATTTGATACAATGCTTCTGCCTTGGTTTTAAATAAATCTTGTGTATCTGGTTTGGCAATAATTTCGTTAAATATTGGTATGGCTTCTGAATATTCCCCTTTTGCTTTGTATACAATACCTTTTTGAAGTTCGAGTAATTCTATTGCATAAGGAATTTTAATTGTATTGTAAATAGTTTTTGCTTTATCAAAATAGACTTCTGCTTTGGTATATTCTCCTTTTTCCATGTAAGACAAACCTAAATTATAGAAAGCATAAGCTTGCTGACTGGATGGTTTTATAGAATTAAATAAAGAAATACTTTTTTTATATGTTTCTATAGCATCATCATATTTTTTTAAATCAAAATAAATACGACCTAATGAAGCATATGAATTTGCTTGAGCTTTTATATCTTTTTTTGTATTGGCATAATCTATTGCTTTTTGAGCAAATACTAGTGAAAACTTATAATTATTGGTTTTTATATTAAAGTTAGATAACTCTAAATAATAATCTACGCTATCGACTTTAGATTCCTTATTTTTTTGCTTTTGAGCAAATAATAAGGATTGAAATAAGATAAAATAAAATAAAAAATAACGCATTTATTATCAGTGTTGATTTTCAAAGGTTTAAAAGTATGAAATTAATTCTTTCTTATAAAAATAATTAGGTCAATAATTCGTGATGAATATCCAATTTCGTTATCGTACCATCCAACTACTTTTACCATTTTGCCAATTACTGAGGTTAAAAGTGAATCAAATAAGCAAGAATTGGTATTCCCAATTACATCTACAGATACTATAGGATCGTTAGTATAGGCTAAAATTCCTTTTAAATTTGTGATGGATGCATTTTTAAACGCATCATTTATTTGTTCAATTGAAACTTGTTGTTTTACATAGCAAGTAATATCTGTCAAAGAACCATCTGGAACCGGAACTCGAATACCACTTCCACCTATTTTTCCTTCTAATTCAGGAAAAATTTTGGTTAACGCTTTTGCTGCACCAGTTGTTGTAGGTACAATTGATTGACTTGCACCACGTGCTCTTCTTAGGTCTTTGTGTGGTTGGTCATGCAAACTTTGGTCCGTAGTGTAGGAGTGAACAGTAGTGATGTAAGCTTGTTCAATTCCGCACAAATCACTAATAATTTGAAGCATTGGCGCTGCATTATTGGTTGTGCAACTTGCATTTGAAATTATTTTTTCGGAACCGTCTAAGATAGATTCATTGACTCCAAGTACTACCGTTTTTATTTCTGATACTTCTGATGGAGCTGAAAGTATTACTTTTTTGGCACCAGCAATAATATGAGCATTTATTTCATCAAAAGTGTGGTATTTTCCAGTTGATTCAATAACAATATCAATATTTAATGATTTCCAATCTAGATTTTTTATTTCTTTTTCGTGAAAAAAATAATAGTTTATCTCATTTACAACAATTGCATCATTTGTATAAGAACAATCATAAGGTAAAACACCATGTATACTATCGTATTTTATTAAATGTGCCATCGTTTTGTTGTCTGCAATATCATTTATTGCAACAACTTCAATAGTCGGATGATTGAGAAGCAACCTAAAAAGATTTCTCCCAATGCGTCCAAAACCGTTAATGGCAATTCTTGTTTTCAACTTTTTGGAATTCGTTTTTTGTGTTTTGGAATTTTAAAGGATATGTTTCTGTGCATGATAACTTGAACGAACTAAAGCACCACTTTCGACGTGACGAAACCCCATTTCTTTACCAATATTTTCATATTTTTCAAATTGTTCTGGAGTCACAAAAAATTTTACAGGTAAGTGTTTTTTGCTGGGTTGCAAATACTGACCAATGGTAACAATATCTACATTGGCATCACGCAAATCTTGCATGGTTTGTATGACTTCTTCTTCTGTTTCGCCAAGTCCAAGCATAATTCCAGATTTTGTTCTTTTAATTCCTTTGGCTTTTAGGTATCGTAAGACTTCTATGCTTCGGTCGTATTTAGCTTGAATTCTTACTTCACGTGTCAATCTGCGAACAGTTTCTACATTGTGAGAAACAACTTCAGGATTGGCTTCAACAATTCGATCAATATTTCTTTCAATTCCTTGAAAATCAGGAATTAAAGTTTCTAAAGTTGTATTTGGGTTCATTCTTCTGATGGCTTTGATGGTTTCTATCCAAATTATTGAACCACCATCTTTCAAATCATCACGATCAACACTAGTAATTACGGCGTGTTTGATATTCATAATTTTTATAGAACGAGCAACTTTTTCTGGTTCGTCCCAATCTACCGTTTCTGGTCTACCAGTTTTTACACCACAAAAGCCACAAGATCGGGTACAAATATTTCCCAATATCATAAAAGTTGCAGTTCCTTCTCCCCAACATTCGCCCATATTAGGACAACTTCCAGAAGTACAAATGGTATTCAATTTATATTTATCTACCAAACCTCTTAGTTCAGTATATTTTTGACCAATAGGTAATTTTACTTTCAACCACTTTGGTTTTGTGATTGGTGGTTGATTGTTTTCCAGAACTGTATTCATTTAGATTTTTTTTTGGATATACAAAGATACGAATGTAGATTTTAGATAATAGAAAACCTTATTTTTATTTTTGAAACAAATATTTTTGGTTATTCTACAAAATCCATTTCTTTATTATGAGTTTCACTACTGGTAAAAATAGCATAAAATCCAATTGCAAAAACTACAAAGCCAATAATTGCAGCAGAAATTATTACAGTAGTTGATTTCTTTAGAAAATCAAAACCAAATAGCATTATTGGTACCATACCTCTAATTACATTTGGAATAGTTGTTGCAGCAGTACTTCTTAAGTTTGTGCCAAATTGTTCTGCAGCAACAGTCACAAACATGGCCCAAAAACCAGTTCCAAGTCCAATCCAGGCACAATAAAAATAATACATATTCTCAGATTTAGTTCCGGTAAATAATAACAGAAGTGTACCTATCAATGTAAAAACCATATATAACACAATTGTTTTTTTGCGAGAATGAAGTTTGTGAGAAATAAAACCGCTAGAGAAATCTCCAATAGAAGCAAACAAATAGCACCACATAATGGCTTTCCCTGGAACAATTGTAGTAATACCCATTTCGGGAGCAAATTGATTTGCCATTAATATTAAAATTCCAATACAAAACCAAATGGGTAGACCAACAGCAATGCATTTTAAGTATTTGATAAATCGGGTTTTGTTTGTAAAAAACGAAAAAAAGTTCCCACGAGTGATAGTAGTATCTTTTTTGACGGCATTAAATATACCGCTTTCGGCAACACTAACTCGAAGTATTAATAATAATAATCCTAACCCGCCACCAATAAAATAGGCTATTGTCCAATTACTTGCCAATGCTACTGTTACTTGTGCTACAACTGCACCTAAAATTCCAAATCCTGCTACAATGGATGTTCCAATTGCTCTTAGTTCTTTTGGCAAACTTTCTGAAACTAATGTAATACCAGCACCTAATTCTCCAGCAAGTCCAACTCCAGCAATAAAACGTAAAAGGGTATAAGCAGTGACTTTATCCATATAATTTATTTGAGGTAAAAAACCGCAAGCAATATTTGCCAAAGAGTAAACTAAAATAGAACCAAATAGTACTGATAATCTCCCTTTTTTATCACCTAAAACGCCCCATAATATGCCACCAATTAGCAAACCAATCATTTGAAAATTTAGAATATGAGTTCCAGCAACATCAACATCTAAACCCATTTCTTTTAAGCTTGGTACCCTTACAATTCCGAAGAGGAGTAAGTCATAAATATCAACAAAATAGCCTAATGCAGCTACAATTACAGGAAATCCGAAAAGATATTTTAGTTTTTCTTTTGTTGAAAATGTTTTCATTTAGATGCTTTTAGATGTATAAAAATAGAAAATAAAAGTAAAAAACCTACAAGCTTTTTAAGACTTATAGGAATTTCATCTTATGGAAATAAGAAAACAGCAAATTTATTTCATCTCAACAACGATTGGAAGAGTATAGGCAGTTCTGACAGGATTTCCGGCAATAAGTCCTGGTTCCCATTTTGTTTTTAAAGATTTTAAAACCCTTATAGCTTCTTTCGCTAATCCATATCCAGGATCTTTACGTACTTGGATATCTGTCATACTGCCATCTTTTTCAATAACAAAAGAGACATAAACTTTTACAGTTTTGATTTCATCTAATTCTGGTTTTTCAAAATTAGAACCTACAAAGGCATAGAATTTTTTAATTCCGCCAGGAAATTCAGGAAGTTTATCTAAAGCAAAAGTAGGTGAAGGATTGGTCTCACCAGTATCTATTGTTTTTGTATCAGTACCAATTGTTACAGCATTTGTAGTAGTTG
Organism: Flavobacterium sp.; assembly: GCA_043744095.1. Taxonomy (GTDB): domain Bacteria; phylum Bacteroidota; class Bacteroidia; order Flavobacteriales; family Flavobacteriaceae; genus Flavobacterium. The sequence continues at coordinate 2,090 of JAYTVI010000184.1, read as the reverse complement.
TCCCTTTTATTGCTGTGCCATCATTATTGTCGCTAGTATTTGTTGGTTTTTCGTCATTTTTTGCAATATTTTGATTTGCATTTTCTGGCTCTACAATGACTACATTTTTAAGTTCTTCCTTTTTTAAATCGTCTTTAAATTGTTTCTTAATAGGAAGCACCATTTGAATTGGTTTCTCTGGTCGAGGTGTTTTGATATTGGTAATTGTGATAATTTTGTCAATTGCATCGGTAATACCAATTGGTGTTTTTTCGGTGGTACTAAAATGATTTAAAATTGCAGGAATTGTTGCAATTGTGGCAATAAAAAATAATCCTAAACAAAAAGCTAATAGTGTGGTTTCGTCACTTTCTTTTCGTAATTGATAAGCACCATATTCTTTATTTCTTCCTTCGAAAACTAGATTAATCCAGCTGTTTTCATAAATACTTAATTTTGACATGATTCAAGAGTTTATTGGTTAAGTATCTATTTTCTCATAAGCAAGAGTTATTTTCAATATAACGATAAGTTGATTCGTTTTATTGTAAGAATTTAGGAAGTTTTTTTAAAATGGATTTAAATAAATCAAAAAAGAGAAAAGATTATCTTTTTGTTTGTATAATTTCAGCTAATAATTTTTTAGCCCTTAGTAATTTAATTTTTACGTTATTCAAAGGTTCATCAAGTTGTTCAGCAATTTCTTGATAACTTAATTCTTGAAAATAACGAAGTTGAATAACCTCTTGATAGTGAGGTTTTAATTCTTTTATAAATTGTAAAAGTTGTGACAAGTTTTGTTCTGTTATCAATTCATCTTCTGCTGAAGGTGTTGTATCTGCTACATTATAAGCTTGATAATCTTCTTCATCAGTAATTTCAACAAAAAGTGAGGATTTCTTTTTTCGAAGCAAATCAATATGTACGTTTTTTGCAATGGCAATCAACCAAGTATTGAATTGAAATTCAGCATTATAGGAGCTTATTTTATCAAATGCTTTTGAAAAAGTTTCAATGGTAATATCTTCTGCATCAGTCTCGTTTTCAGTACGTTTGAGCATAAAAGCATATACCTCATTCCAATAAAAATCCAATAGAAAAGTAAAGGCAACTTGATCGCCTTTTTTTGCCAATTCTATGTTTTTATTTATTTCCAATGTACAGGTTTTGAAAAAATATTGTTTAAAAAAATATTCAATTGAGTAAATATTACTACTAATTCAATTATCGGAAACCAATACATTACATCTTTTTCTTTTAATTTTCCAGCTGAAAATCCTAAAGTTAACCAAGTAAATAAATATCTAAATCCAATTAAACTCAAAACTATTATCCATTGAAACTGAAATGCTAATAAAATAATAGGCAATACAATACTTAATAATTGCGAAATATAGAAAATCCCTAATTGAATTCTGTCAAAAGATTTATAAAAAACGGCTGTTGAAACATGTCTCCTTTTTTGTGTAAACCAATCTTTAAAAGTAGTCTTTGGTAACGAATAAGTATAACTTTCAATAGTTGTACAAATAGTTGTATTTTTTCCTTTTGCAGCTTGATTGATAAATAAGTCATCATCACCAGAACGAATTTTCATATGTTCAATAAAACCATTTACATTAAAAAACTCCTCTTTTTTGTATGCTAAATTGCGACCAACTCCCATATATGGTTTTCCCATTTTTGCCCAAGAAAAATATTGCACAGCAGTTAGCATAGTTTCAAAACGGATAATTTTATTTAGAAAAGATCCACTGATTCTTTCGTATGCTCCGTAACCCAAAACAATTGTTTTTTCGGCTGTAAACTGAGAACTCATTTCTTTTATCCAATTTTTAGATTTAGGATAACAGTCGGCATCAGTAAATAATAAATACTCTTTTTTTGCTGCCTTAATACCTAATGTTAAAGCAAATTTTTTGTTGCCCCAAAATGCTTCATTATTTTCAACTTTAACTAATCTAATTGTAGAATACTGTTTTTCAAAAGCTTCAAAAATATCTAAAGTTGTATCGCTAGAAGCATCATCTATCAAGATAATCTCAAAATCAGGATAATCTTGTTCGGCTAATAAAGGAATAAATTTAACTACATTTTCTTCTTCGTTTTTA
>JAYTVI010000183.1:0-3851 GCA_043744095.1 Flavobacterium sp. | reverse complement strand
GGTTATCGAGAACCTTACTCCAGCCTTTTGTTCTTTCTGATTTATATTAATTTTTGATTAAATTTACAAAATGTAAACTTAAGGCGGTTTCAAGAAATGGCGAAAAATGTGGTAAATTCACATTTTTCTTTCGCAAGAAATATTATCTTAGTGGAAAATATGCGGTTACGAAGTTCGCCACTTCTTGAAGCCGCGACACGTTGTGCGACACCCTATTACGAATCTGCAAAAATTGAATATTTTTTTATATATTTAACAAATTACAATTTATAAATAAACAAATGAAATGAGTGACATACATTTAGACAATTGGCTTAAAAGGGTTGATATAGATTTTTATATTATGTTCATTCAAACGTGGATACCTTTTAATGCTTGGTATAATAAAAATTATTATGATGAAAATAATAACTTAAAAAGTGATAGAGAGTTAATAGATTATATTAAAAGAAATGATAATCCATATAAAAATAGAATTAAAAATCTTATTTTAGGAAGAACTCTCGAATCTATCGGATTCAAAACTTGCATAAAAAAAATACACGATGAATTAGAGCATCATTCTTTACCAAACGAAGAAAAAAGGATTAAACTATCGAGCATAAATTTATATTCAAATCCAAATCGTGATGAAACAATTCTATACAATAGAAAAATATATAAATTTGAGTATTTAATTAGTCAACCTAGAACTACTAAAAGATTTAAATGCACAATACTTAAAAATAATCCAGGTCAAGTAACTGTTGGTCTAATCGATATATTTAAATGCACTAATGTTGAATTAGAACAGCACCAATTTTTTCAAACTCAAACTGCAAGAGTTAGAGAGATTATAAAAAAAGGGTTCAATGAAATCAACCCTCAAAAACTTATAAACATAATTTCCCCAAATAACAGAGGAATAGAAATTACTGATAACCTATTTTTCATAGACAATATTGAATTAGTTACTCAAGTAATAATTGAGTTAATTTATCAATTAAGATGTAAAATATTCCACGGCGAACTAAATCCAAATCAAAATTATACTGTTATTTACGAAAATGCATATAATATTCAAAAACAACTTGTGAAATCATTATTATAAACTTATGGCACATATAGCAAACAAAATTGATGCAAAAGATAAAAAATTATCAGAGGTTTTAACAGGTCAGCGATATAGAATTGATTCTTTTCAGAGAGAATATCGTTGGCAACGAAAACAAATTGAATCGCTAGTAAGTGATTTAGCCATAAGTTTTAAAAAAAATTATGAAACTAATCATACTGTTAGGAATTGTAATGATTATGATTGTTATTATATGGGACCAATTGTATTATGTGATACAAATAATGAGTTGTCAATTGTAGATGGACAACAAAGATTAACATCTTTTACTTTATTGTTTACATATCTTCATCACGAACAAAATAAAATCAAAAAAGACGGACTAACTTTAAGAGAATTGACTCCATATTTATATGTAACTAAAGCAGGTGAAACAACATTTGTGTTAAATGTAAAATCAAGAAATAAAGTTTTAAAACATCTCATAGAAAATCCTGAAACAATATTTGACGATTTTGAAGATTTAGAAACAAATATTGAATTTGATTTTGATGAAAATACAAAATCAAAAAAAACTGATGAATCTATACAAAACCTAATCGAAAGATATGAAGATATTACTAAACTTTTTCCTGATGACTTAAAAGAAGAAAACGTTCTTCCAATTTTCATAGAATGGTTACTTGAAAAAGTTGTTATTGTTGAAGTTAAAGCATATAGTCTTGAAAATGCATATACAATTTTTGAAACAATGAATGACAGAGGATTAACATTAAATCCTACAGAAATTTTAAAAGCATTTTTATTACATAAAATTGATGATGATATAAAAAGTGATGAAGTTAATGAATTTTGGAAAAATAGAATTTTTGAAATTAAATCAAAAATTGGAAGTGATACAGAATTAGATTTTTTTAGAGCTTGGTTGAGAGGCAAGTATGCAGAAACAAAAAGAGATACAAAACAAGGTGCTGAAAATGAAGATTTTGAAATTATAGGAACTCAATTTCATTCTTGGGTTAAAAACAATCCTGAAAAGGTTTATTTATCGAATTCCGATGAGTATTATTATTTTATAAAATCTGATTTTGATTTTTATTCAAAACTTTATATGACTTTATATAATTTAAAAAATCATTGTGTAGAAAATTTTGAAAATATATATATATCAAATTTTTATCCTATTGCAGATTCACTTTCATATCCTTTGTTTATCTCGCCAATTTCAAAAAAAGATAAAAATGAAGTTATCGACAAAAAAATAAAATTAGTTGGAAAATTCATTGATGTTTTCACAATTGTACGAGTTTTAGTTGGTAGAGCAATCACTCAAAGTACAATTCGTTACAGTATGTATGAATTAATTAAATCTACAAGAAATCTAGATGAACAAGATTTGAAAATAAAATTAAGAATAGAATTAGAAAGATTATTAAAAACAATTTCTCCGTTTACTATACTTCATAAAATGGATAATTGGGGTTTTTATCATTATTTATTTGCAAGAATAATTTACAATAATAATAGCAATTTCGAATTTGGCTCATTATTAAGAAGTAAAAAACAAAGTTCTTTAATACTTTATAAATTTTTTGATTTTGAAGAAAGACCAGAAGATATTAATGAAACATTATGGAATTTAAACACAAACTCTGTTGCAGGTCATTGCTTGGTAAAAAGACACGATATTGAAAAAATTCACGCCAAAAAAGGAATGAAAAGATTGGAATATTTAATAAAACAAAACTATTTACCAGAAATGATAGGTTTTGAAACTGAATCAATAGTTGAATTTATTACAGACAGAGATAATAAACTAAGAGAAGAAATAAATTCATTAATACAATTTTAATTTATAAAAGGGCGATCGCACAACACACGTTTTGCGAGATTGCAAATTATGTGGTAAATTCACGTTTATCTTTCGCAAGAAATTTAGTAGTAACAGAAAATACTCGGTTACGAAGTTCGCAACCTCGCAAAGCGCGGGAACGTTGTGCGATATATTACCCAAAAATAGTACATAAGATTAATTAATAAATGACAAAAGGAGAAATTGATAGATTAGGAATTCAAATTAGAGCAGAATACGATACTTTAGAAGAAAAAACTCTTTCAGAATTGCAAAAATATAGAACTTCGCACAAAGAAACTTTGGCAGAAGTTTTTAATGTTTTGTGCAAACTAAATAGGAAAATGGGTAAATTTAATATTGTAACCTATCGTATTAAAAGATTTGAAAGTATAATTGGAAAATTATACAGATATCCAACTATGAAATTTAGTCGAATGTGGGATATCGGAGGTTGCAGATGTATTGTAAATACAAATGAAGAAGTTTACAAACTTAAAAAGTTAATAGAACAAAGTCCCGAATTAGAAATCCGCAAAGAATACGATTATATTGCAAATCCAAAAGAAGAAGGATACAGATCTTTACATTTATTCGTCGGAATAAAAGATAATCCATTAGTTATTGAATTACAAATAAGAAATAAAATTGATCATAGTTGGGCAACACTAGTGGAAATAACCGACTTATTATTTGATGCAAAACTAAAAGAATACAAAAAAGATAAAGACCTATTAAGATTTCATTTTTTACTTTCAAAGATTAATGAATTGACATTAGTAGAGAAAAAAGAAATTGCAAAAATCATTACAAAATTTAACTATTTAGATAAATTAAGCGAGGTATTTACCAAAAATTACATCCAAGTAAGAAAACAATGGCTTGAAATTGAAAATTTACATAATCATAATTATTTTCTGATTGAAACAACAAAAAATGAAGTTC
>JAYTVI010000182.1:0-3862 GCA_043744095.1 Flavobacterium sp. | reverse complement strand
ACGAAATAGCTCCAGACGGCACAAAGCATTTTATAAAAAAGATTGAAAAATCTCAAATACAACTCAATAAACATTTTACACTCAAATAAAATGAGTATTAAACGAATGCGTGTTTTTGCTGGTCCAAATGGTTCGGGAAAAACAACAATAATAAAAAGTTTACAAAACGTTATTCCTTTTGGAGTTTACATTAATGCTGACGATATTGAGGTGCAACTTAAAGAGTCTAAAGTTCTGCTTTTCAGTTCGTTTCAATTGAAAATATCTCAAGATCAATTGCAGCAATTTTTTCAAGAAAGTACATTTTCGCCCATTAAAAGAAAAGAACCAGATTTATGGACGAAAATCATAGTAGAAAAAAATATTTTAAAAATAAATACACAAGTCGATTCCTATTTGGCTGCGGATATTGCAGAATTTATAAGACAAGAATTACTTGAATCCGAAATGTCGTTTTCATCTGAGACAGTAATGAGTCATATAAGCAAAATTGATTTTTTAAAACAAGCAAGAAGTCAAAGATTTAAAGTCTACTTATATTTTGTTGCAACCGAAAATCCTGAAATTAATATTAGTAGAGTAAATGTTAGGGTTGCTCAAAACGGTCACGCTGTAGCTCCAGAAACTGTAACAGATAGATATTACAAAAGTTTAAGCCAAGTTCGTGATGCTTTAAGAAATTCTGATGATGCTTATTTTTGGGACAATTCAGGCTCGGCAAGTTCACTTATTGCTGATATTAAAGAAGGTTCAAAAGTAACAATTGTTGATGTAGAAAAAGTTCCAAACTGGTTTTTAAAATACGTTGTAAATAGTGCCTGAATTTAATTATAAATTTCTAAAAATTCACAATTCAAAAAAACCATGAACCTAAAAAACGCACAACAAGAAGTAGATCACTGGATAAAAAATCATGGCGTTCGCTACTTTAACGAACTTACAAATATGGCACAACTCACTGAAGAAGTTGGAGAAGTTGCCCGAATTATTGCCCGACGATATGGCGAACAAAGCGAAAAAGAATCAGATAAAAACAAAGACCTTGGTGAAGAACTTGCCGATGTAGTTTTTGTAGTTTTATGTCTTGCCAACCAAACAGGTATTGACCTTCAAGCTGCTTTTGATAAAAAAATGGATTTAAAAACCAACCGTGACCACGACAGACATCACAATAACGAAAAGTTAAAGTAGAATAAAGAATTTAGATGATTTTGTTATTTTTACCCATTGGGAGAAATAACATAATTTTATTTACTAAATGAGATTTCTTATTTTTCGAAATGACAAAAAGAAAATGAATTTACTTCTAAAAAAAGCAACAATAAAAAATAATCAAGAAATTTCCATAACAGGAAGTAAATCTGAAACCAATAGATTGTTATTGCTACAAGCTATTTATCCAAACATTACTTTAGAAAACATATCCAATTCTGATGATTCAGAAGTTATGGCTCAAGCACTTTCCAACAACCAACAACCACAAACCACAACCCAACAACCAACAACCACAAACCAAATAAACGTTCACCACGCAGGTACTGCAATGCGTTTTCTATCTGCTTATTTTGCCATTCAAGTAGAAAAAGAAGTAATCTTAACTGGTTCGAAAAGAATGAAAGAACGACCAATAAAAATTCTGGTAGAAGCATTGCAAAAACTAGGTGCAGAAATAGCATATATAGAAAATGAAGGTTTTCCGCCTATAAAAATCAAAGGAAAAAAACTAACCCAAAACAAAATTTCATTGCCTGCAAATGTTAGTAGTCAGTATATTTCGGCTCTTTTGCTAATTGCTCCAAAACTCGAAAATGGATTAGAAATAGAACTTGAAGGCGAAATAACGTCAATGCCTTATATCAAAATGACACTGGCTTTACTCAATCAACTTGGAGTTAAAACTTCATTTGTAGATAATAAAATTTCCATAAAGCCATCAACCAACAACCAACAACCAACAACCATTACTATAGAATCCGACTGGTCATCAGCATCTTATTTTTATTCAATCATTGCACTTTCAGAAATTGGTACTCAAATTACACTTTCAAGTTATAAACAAAATAGCCTGCAAGGCGATACTGTTTTGGTAGAAATTTATAAAATGTTTGGGGTTGAAACTGTTTTCAATGACAATAATTCAATAACAATTTCAAAAATAAAAAGCCATCAACCAACAACCATCAGCCTTCAACTTAACAATTGTCCCGACATTGCTCAAACCATTGCAGTAACGTGTTTCGGACTCAGTATTGGTTGTGATTTAACAGGTTTACATACATTAAAAATTAAAGAAACCGATAGATTAGAAGCTTTAAAAACCGAATTATCAAAATTTGGAGCGATAGTAACCGTTACAAACGATTCGTTACATTTAAAACCATCCGTTATTTCTGGTAGAGAAACCATTTCAATTGCAACTTATCAAGATCACAGAATGGCAATGGCATTTGCGCCATTAGCTTTAAAAGCAGGTTTAATTATCGAACAAGCAGAAGTAGTTTCTAAATCATATCCAACTTTTTGGGACGATTTGCAAACTATCGGATTCAATATTACAGCCAGTAGCACTACAAAAAACTAGCATTGTCATAATCTTTTCAAAATAAAAGGCAAAACACTTGACATCGCCTATCTCACAATCGTATATTTGCACGCGGTTTGAAATTTAGTAAACTAAACATTCTAACCTAATAAACTTTCTAAACTTTAATAAATGAAATTATCTCATTTTCAATTCAATTTACCAAAAGAACTTCTTGCAGAATATCCAGCCGAAAACCGTGACGAATCTCGTTTGATGGTGATCAACAGGGCGAAAAAAACAATCGAGCACAAATTATTTAAAGATATTATTGATTATTTTGGTGACGGAGATGTTTTGGTTTTAAATAATACCAAAGTTTTTCCAGCTCGTTTATACGGAAATAAAGAAAAAACAGGTGCGAGAATTGAAGTTTTCTTGTTAAGAGAATTAAATTCTGAGCAACGTCTTTGGGATGTTTTGGTAGATCCGGCTCGAAAAATCAGAATTGGTAATAAATTATATTTTGGCGATGATGATTCATTAGTTGCTGAGGTTATAGACAATACAACATCTCGTGGTAGAACATTGCGCTTTCTTTATGATGGATCGTATGAAGAATTTCGCCGAAAATTGACAGAACTTGGAGAAACTCCAATTCCAAAATACATCAACAGAGAAGTAACACCAGAAGATGCAGAGCGTTACCAAACAATTTATGCCAAAAACGAAGGTGCAGTTGCAGCACCAACAGCAGGTTTACACTTTTCTAAACATTTATTAAAGCGGTTAGAAATAAAAGGAGTAAAACTTGCCGAAGTTACACTACACGTAGGTTTAGGAACATTCAATCCGGTTGAAGTAGAAGATTTATCAAAACATAAAATGGATTCAGAGGAGTTGATAATCGATCAAACAGCGTGTGATATTGTCAATAATGCAAAAGTGAATAAAAAACGTATTTGTGCCGTAGGAACAACTTCTATGCGTGCCATAGAAAGCTCGGTTTCGTCAGCAAGAACCTTAAACCCATTTGATGGTTGGACCAATAAATTTATTTTTCCGCCACACGATTTTAGTGTTGCCAATTGTATGATTACCAATTTTCATACACCAAAATCGACATTGTTAATGATGGTTTCAGCTTTTTGCGGACACGATTTAATGAAAAAAGCATACGAAGAAGCTATTAAAGAAGAATACAAATTCTATTCTTATGGTGATGCTATGTTGATTATCTAGTACTACTATTATTAGAATTTTATAAAAAATCTCGTCTATTAGGCGAGATTTTTTTATAAGTAATTAGAATAAATTATTGACACTTATTCAAACTTATAC
>JAYTVI010000181.1:0-3866 GCA_043744095.1 Flavobacterium sp. | reverse complement strand
ATGATGACAACAATGCTTTAGAAGGTATGCAACCTACATTTAAGCAAGTTCCGCCAAGGGTTGCATATTTTTCGATAATTGCGGTTTTGAAACCTAATTGGGCACAACGAATTGCCGAAACATATCCGCCTGGACCAGAACCTATAATGACTACGTCAAATGAACTCATAGTTTGTGTTTTTTTTGTGAAGCAAATTTACAAATTAAATTGCAATAGCAATATCAAAAATCAATTTCAATAAGATTAATATTTTTTAATACTTATGAAGTTAAAAATCACAAAACAAATGCAGTCGTATTCTTTACTTCGCCGATCATAAAAGTACTATGCGTACTACCAATGTGTTGCAAAGTAGTGAGTTTTGTAACCATAAACTCCCGATATTCTTCCATATCTTTTACACAAATTTTGAGAATGTAATCATAATCACCACTAACGTGAAAACATTCTAAAATTTCATCAAGTTGCACAACTTCTTTCTCAAAAGTGGTCAAAAAATCTTTGGAGTGTTGAATAAGTTTGATATGACAAAAAACAACAAATCCTTTGTTAATTTTGGTTCTGTCTAACAAAGCAACATAATGCTCAATAATTCCTTCCCGTTCTAGTTTTTTGATACGTTCGTAAACTGCTGTAACCGATAAATTGAGTTTTAGAGACAATTCTTTGGTAGTTTTCTTGGTGTCTTTTTGTAATAATTGCAACAGTTTTTTGTCGATTGCATCCATAATTTGAAGTGGTTAAAAAATCTAATTGATTTATATTAAGCAATCAAATTTAGATATATTTTCATTATTTTTTACTTTTACTAGTTTATTTTTCTAATTTTTAATTTTATTATTGACTTTCTCTCTACAATAAATCAATTTTGAATAATAATAAACAAAAAATTATCAACTAAAAGCTACTTCATAATGAATGATTTTAATCCAGCAGATAAAATTCAAGATTTGCAATATTTTGGGGAATTTGGAGGCGTAAACCCTTCTATTTCTGATAGTTCAACCTACACATTTCTTTCTGCAAAAACAATGTTTGACACATTTGAAGGCAATGCCGAAGGCTGTTATTTGTATTCCCGTCATTCGTCGCCGAGTAATTTATATCTAGACAAAGCGCTTGCCGCAATGGAAGGAACCGAAACTGCCAATGTATCGGCTTCAGGAATGGGAGCAATAACACCAACTCTTTTGCAATTGTGTGCACAAGGCGATCACATTGTTTCGAGTAGAACCATCTATGGTGGTACGTATGCTTTTTTGAAGAATTTTACACCCAGATTTGGTATCAAAACCACTTTTGTAGACATCACAAAACTAGCTGTTGTAGAAGCTGCCATCACACCAAATACCAAAGTTTTGTATTGTGAGACAGTGAGCAACCCATTGTTGGAAGTTGCCGATATTGCTGGATTGGCAAAGATTGCCAAAAAGTACAATTTGAAATTGGTAGTCGATAATACATTTTCGCCATTGTCAGTAGCGCCCATACAATTGGGTGCAGATATTGTGATACATTCGCTTACCAAATACATCAACGGAAGCAGTGATACAGTTGGAGGTGTAACTTGTGCTTCGAGGGAATTTATAAACAGTTTGAAAGATGTAAATTCTGGTGCCAGTATGCTTTTGGGACCAACTATGGACAGTTTACGAAGTGCTTCTGTAATGAAAAACTTGCGTACTTTGCACATCAGAATGAAGCAACATAGCCACAACGCGTTATATCTAGCACAAAAATTTGAAAACGACGGATTGAAAGTCGTTTATCCTGGTTTGGAAAGTCACCCAAGTCATCGTTTGTATGCCGGAATGATCAACCCAGAATATGGATTTGGCGGAATGATGACAGTAGAAGTTGGTACAATAGAAAAAGCCAATGAGTTGATGGAGTTGATGCAAGAACGCAATTTGGGCTATTTGGCAGTGAGTTTGGGTTTTTACAAAACTTTATTTTCTGCTCCAGGAACATCAACCTCGTCTGAAATACCAATTGACGAACAAAAAGCCATGGGATTGACCGATGGTTTGATTCGCTTTTCTATTGGGTTAGATAATGATATCGAACGAACGTATCTCGCCATGAAAGAGTGTATGATGGAGTTGGGAGTTTTATAATCTTAGAAACCAAAAATTATATCAGTTTGAGAATTTCTTGAACGGATTTTTTTATGTTTTATTTGAATTTAAATTTATATCTTTATATAATATTTATTGATTATGAAAAATTTATACTTTTTTATCCTTGTTTTCTTGGCTAGTTTTTCTGTAAAAACTCAAATTTTGAATATTCCTGATGTGAATTTAAAAAATAGATTGGTAAATACAAATTGTGCACATTTAACTTCTCCATCTTGGTTGACAGATGTAGACACAAACAATGATGGGCAAATTCAACTTAGTGAGGCGCAAAATGTTTTAGAGCTAGATGTTTCAACAAACCAATTTGATACTACAAATGATATTTTATCAATGGAAGGTATTTTGTCTTTTAGCAATTTAACAAAATTAGATTGCAGCGGAAATAACTTCAATGCACTTAATCTAAGTACCCTAAATTCATTAATGAATTTAAATTGTGCTAAAAGTCATTTGAGTGTACTTAATGTTTCAGGATTGAATAATTTGCAATTTTTAAGATGTAGTTTTAACTCACTTACAAATTTAGATCTTTCTGGACTTAGTAATCTACTTTATTTTTATTGTGTTATAAATTCAATTACTTCATTAGATGTATCTGATTCACCATTATTAATTAATTTTCAATGTGAACAAAATCTAATCAATACTTTAATTCTGGGTGAAAAACCAGCGTTAAAAACATTGCTTTGCAATAATAACCCAATATCAACAATCAATGCGCAATTGTTTCCTAACATAGAGTTTTTAAATTGTAGTACTACTTCTATTTCTACAATCAATTTAAATGGTTTAAGTTCGCTCTATAGTCTTGAATTAAATTCAACTTTATTATCAGTAATTGATTGTAGTCAAACTGGTTTGTGGTATCATTTATATTGTTCAGACAATCCAAACTTAACTTCAATAAATGTTCGAAATAATCGAATACCTAATTATGATCCTGACTTATTAGATTTTCCTTTTAGATTTGAAAATTTACCTAATTTAAGTAGTATTTGTTTAGATGACGGAGAACAGAATTTATTAGTTTGGACTAATTACAACACTAGTGGAAATGTACAATTATTGGGTGGTGCAAATTGTGTTATTCCATTAGTTATTTCAACCAATGGAACAGAAGATTATGAATTGAAAAATTCTGTTGTTTTGTTTCCAAACCCTACAAAAAATGAGATACAATTAAAATCTAAATCAAATATAGTGATACAATCTATCACCATTTATAACACCTTAGGTCAATTAATAAAAACACCATCTGTTTCTGATATAAATTCTCAAATAACACTTGATGTTACTTCAGGGAATCTCTAAAAACGCATTAATTTTTTTAACTCATTAATTTTTTGTATTTTTAGCTAATGAAACAGTTCAAAAAACATAGAGATTACGGATTTTTCGACCAAGATATTCGTCTTACAAAGTTGAGCCAACTAGGTGATCCTTTAGAAAAGTTAAATGAAGGAGTTGATTTTGAGATGTTTCGGCTTATTTTAGAAACCAGTTTTGAAAAAGTTGCCAAAGGAAAAGGCGGTCGTCGCCCTTTTGATTATGTTATGATGTTCAAAATATTGAAACTTCAACGGTACTATAATTTATCTGACGACCAAGTGGAATTTCAAATAAATGATAGAATGAGTTTTATGCGTTTTTTAAATTTGAGTATTGCAGATGTAATTCCAGACAGCAAAACGGTTTGGTATTTTAGACAACAAATAGTTGATTTA
>JAYTVI010000180.1:0-51487 GCA_043744095.1 Flavobacterium sp. | reverse complement strand
CACCAAGCCAACAGACGTAGCGAATTTATTATTACGGCGTTATAATAAATACACATAAATAATTGTAAAAAAGCACCTCTTAAGGTGCTTTTTTTTTGTTATATTTGAAATATAAATGATTCAGATGGTGCGATAATAATATTAATTTTTCCAATTCCATTTTCTACTTGTAATTGAGATGTTGTATTTTGATACAATTGATCTTTGATTTTGTATGAACCATCTTTTAATTTCCAAGTAGAAATGATATCTTTAGGAATATATAATTCAAAAGTACTTTTTGTAATCCAAGAAAAATTGGTGACAATTATCAATTTTTGAGTATTTGACCAACGAACGAAAGAATATATTCCTGAATCATATCCTAAAGTTTCACTTCGATTTATAGTTTGTATTTCTTGATATTTTCCCATTAAAGCTGAGCTTTTTAATGAAAAATTCAATAAACGTTTATAAAAATCTCTCAAATCTTTTTCAGATTCTGATAATTGTCCTCCATCAAATTTTCCTTCATTCATCCAACGTTGATGATTTGGTACACCAATATAATCAAAAATTGAAGTTCTAGAATGAGTTCCAAATCCTCCATTTTCATTTCCAGCCTCACCTACTTCTTGACCGAAATAAATCATTGTTGGAGACGAACTAATAGTTGTAGAAACAACCATTAGAGGTTTTCCTTTTTCTGAAGTGCCAGCAAATTCAGGACTTGCAAGACGTTGTTCATCGTGATTATCTAGAAAATGAAACATTTGATGTTCAATATCTGCATTGTCATTTTGAATATCCGAAATTCCATCAGGTAAACATTTTCCTTTGATGATTTCTTTCAATTTATCATAAAATAAAACTTTGTCATACAAATAATCCATTTTTCCGAGATTAATATAATTTCTTGCTTCTTTTGGATTGTATACTTCAGCCAATAAAAAGGCATTTGGGTTTTTCATTTTAATAGATGAATTCATATAACTCCAAAATTCATACGGAACCATCTCTGCCATATCATATCGAAATCCATCAATTCCTTTTGATGTCCAATACAAAGCAATATCTCTAAATTTTTTCCAAGAATTTGGTACGTCTTTATTTTTCCAAAATGCATAATGCTCTTTGTATGATTTTTTGTCAAAACCAACAGGTAATTCCGGAAAATCTTTTGTTCCATCAGGACGAATCCCATAATTTACTTTTACAGTTTCATACCAATCATTACTATCTGGTTTTGCTAAACGTGAACCATTACCTGTCCATTTTGCTGGATTTTCATCAAATTTTCCGTCAATAAGCGGATTTATTTCTCCATTCAATGGTTTATAAGAAGCAGAAGTCGGTACTTGAAATGCTTGTCCTGGAATGTAATAAAAGTTATTATTTCTATCATACTCTACAGTATTATTATCATCAGCACCAAAATCACGAACACCTTTTGGGTTTGATTTTCCTTCATATTTTCTAGCAATATGATTAGGTACAATATCTATCAAGACTTTCAATCCGTTTTTATGAGTTCTTGCAACCAATGCTTCAAATTCTTCTAGACGTTTAGATGGATTTACAGCCAAATCTGGGTTTACATTATAATAATCTTTAACAGCGTATGGCGAACCTGCACGACCTTTTACTACTTCTGGATCATCGTTTGAAACTCCAATTGCGGTATAATCTCGAACTAAAGCATGATGTGGGACTCCAGTGTACCAAATATAAGTAACACCAAGATTTTTAATTTCAGCTAATGCTTTATCAGTAAAATCATTAAACTTTCCTACTCCATTTTCTTCAATAGTTCCCCATGGTTTGTTGGTTGTATTTTTATTTCCGAATAATCGAGTAAAAACTTGATAAACAACTTGTTTTTTTGGAGTTGAAATTTCTTTTTTTGTAGAAGACATAACTTTCTTTTTTTTGTTTTGAGCATTCGCAGAAAGGAATAAACCAATTATTGCGAGGAGAATTACTTTTTTCATTTGATTTTTTTTATCAAGATAACTTGACAAATATAAAAAAAGGAACCTCACTTATACTTAACTAATAAATAAATCTTAATAACAGTTTAGGTTGATAGGTTTTTCTTAAATTTGGCAAAAATTAAAACCATTGAAGAAACTCTTTTCTTTTGCAATATATTTCATAATTTTAATTGGAAGCCAACAAATATTGGCACAAACTCCAAAGAAAATAATTATTGAATATTCTGATTTTGCTGATATCAATCAAGTTGAAATTCCAGATGCTTTCTTATTAACTGGTAATGTTCGTATCAATCACGACGGCGCAATTATGACTTGCAATAAAGCCTACTATTTTCAGAAAGAAAATTATGTAAAAGCCTATGGAAATGTTCAGATTGTGCAAGGTGACACCTTATATATGAATAGTAAATATGCAGAATATAGCGGTAACGAAAAAAAAGCTTATGCAACAGGAAATGTTGTAATGCGTTCCCCTGAAATGAATTTAGTCACTGATACTTTAAATTTTGATAGGAATTCACAACAAGCCTTTTATAATACTTACGGAACAATTACCAATAAAGATAATGTTCTAAAAAGCAAATCTGGTCGATATTATGCCAATGAAAAAAAGTTTCAATTTCTAACAGCAGTTACAATTACTAATCCTAAATATGTTGTAAAATCAAATCATTTAGATTATTATAACAATTCTGGTCACTCCTATCTTTTTGGTCCATCGACAATTACAAGCAAAGAAAATTATATCTATACCGAAAATGGTTTTTATGATAGTAAAAAAAATGTTGGTCATTTTCTCCGTAAATCCTACATAAAATATAAAGATAGATTGATAGAAGGTGATAGTTTGTATTATGATAGAAAAATAGAATTTGCCTCAGCTTCTCGTAACGTTAAAATAACAGACTCTATAAATAAAGGGCTTATAAAAGGTCATTATGCAGAAATTTACAAACAAAAGGATTCGATGTTTGTTACCAAAAGAGCTGTTGCCATAAACCTTGTAGAAAAAGATTCTGTATACATTCACGGTAAAATTTTGATGGTAACTGGTAAACCAGATAATAGAATCGTGAGAGCTTTTAATAATGCCAGAATTTTTAAAAAAGATTTGAGCGGAAAATGTGATTCTATTCACTCAAGTCAAAAAACAAATATTACTCAACTCATTGGCAAACCAATACTTTGGAATTTTGATAATCAAATGACTGGAGATGAAATGCATTTGATAGGTAATGATGCCACCGAAAAACTAGATTCTCTCAAAGTATTGAACAATGCTTTTTTAGTTTCAAAAGATACTTTGGGCACGGGTTATAACCAAGTTAAAGGTCAAAATTTGTATGGAAAATTTCGAGATAACAAACTCTACGAAGCGGATATAATAAAAAATACAGAAGTCGTTTATTTTATGCGAAATGATGCTCACGAACTTATTGGCATCAATAAAAATGTAAGTAGCAAAATCAACCTTACTCTAGACGAAAATACCATAGAAACAATGACTTTTTTTACAAATGTTGATGGTAATATTTATCCTGAAAAAGATTTGCCCGAAAATGCAAGAAAATTGAGAGGCTTTATTTGGCGTGGTGATGAGCGCATAAAATCCAAAGACGATATTTTTCCTGATGAAGAAAATGAAGAAAATGACAAAATCGTAAAGAATAGTAAAGAAGCTTTAGAAAAAGAAAATATTCCGATGGAAATTAGGAAAGAAACATTGGATTATGATAAAAATAATCCGAAAGAAAAAAAGAGCTTAGAAAAAAAATGATTTCTGATTTTATAAAATACCAAGCACAAACCTCTCCTTATCCTTTGGGTATGGAAATCTCACATGCAATTGGTTCTTATATATATGATACAAACAATAATAAATATTTAGATTTTGTTGCAGGAATTTCGGCATGCTCACTAGGACATCAAAATAAGCGAGTAAATGATGCCATCAAAAACCAACTTGACAAATATTCTCATGTTATGGTTTATGGCGAATATTCACAAAGTCCAGCAGTAGAATATTGCAAATTACTTGCATCACTCCTACCCAAACCATTAGAAAAAACTTATCTCGTAAATTCTGGAACTGAGGCAACAGAAGGCGCATTAAAATTGGCACGAAGAATTACTGGTAGAAGTCAATTAATATCTTGTAAAAATGCATATCATGGTAACACAATGGGTTCGATGAGTGTGATGGGATATGAAGATCGCAAACAAATTTTTCGCCCTTTAATACCAGATGTTGATTTTATAATTTTCAATAATGAAGAAGATTTACAAAAAATAACTTCAAAAACAGCCGGAATTATTCTAGAAAGTATTCAAGGTGGTGCAGGATTTATTCAGCCAGAAAATAATTTTTTAGAAAAAGTAAGAACACGTTGTACCGATGTTGGTGCAATGATGATAATTGATGAAATTCAACCAGGATTTGGAAGAACCGGAAAATTATTTGGGTTTGAAAACTACAATGTAGTGCCAGATATTATTATTTTAGGAAAAGGAATGGGTGGCGGAATGCCAGTTGGTGCATTTACAGCATCTGCAATACATATGGATTTATTGAGTGATAACCCAAAACTAGGTCATATCACCACTTTTGGCGGTCATCCTGTCATTGCGGCAGCTTGTCTTGCTACATTACAAGAAATTACTGAAACAAACTTAATTCAAGAAACTTTATCAAAAGAAATACTTTTCAGATCGCTTTTGGTACATCCTTTGATAGTAGAAATAAGAGGAAAAGGATTAATGTTGGCAGCAATGACTTCAAGTCCAGAAATAACAAATCAAATAATATTGAAATGTCAAGACAAAGGATTGATATTATTTTGGTTACTTTTTGAAGGTTGTGCAATTAGAATAACACCGCCATTAACCATTACAGAAGAAGAAATACGCAAAGGATGTTCGATTATTTTGGAGGTAATGAATCAAATTCAGGCATATAGCAACAACCAATAATTACATAAAAGTTTTGTTAATTAAATTGTTCAAAACAATTCTCCTTTCATTAACAAATACCAATTAAATCCTTACTTTTATTAAGGATAATTTAAAGATAAAACTATGTATTTAAGCGAGGAAGAAGAAGACGATTATAACTTATCCCTTTCGAAATTTGAGTCTATGTTGAAAACCAACAAAGTACTCTTTTTTGATTCAGAAGAATTTGAAGAAATTATTCTTCATTATCTTGATATGGGAAAAGCCTCTTTAGCCAAAAAAGCCTTAAAGTTAGCGCTAGAACAACACCCTAAATCTACAGGTTTGAAACTCGTACAAGTAGAGATGCTGGTCTATGATGACAAATTAGATTTAGCCGAAAAACTACTGAATGAGTTATTTGCTATCGAACCTCACAATGAAGAAATTTATATTCAAAAAGCAAATATTTATTCTAAAAGAGACGACCACGAAAAAGCTGTAGAATTGCTTCAAACAGCATTAAAATATACTGATGATTTTGCAGATGTCTATAACTTAATTGGTATGGAATATTTATTTATGGACAATCTTGAAATGGCAAAAGAAAACTTTATCAAATGTCTTGAAGAAGATCCAGAAGATCAAGCTTCCCTATATAATGTAGTATATTGTTTTGAATTTTTAGACCAAAATGAAGGAGCAATCGAATATTTAGATCAATATATTAATAAAAATCCATACAGCGAAATTGCTTGGCATCAGATTGGCAGATTGAATTATGGGTTAAAAAAATATGAAGAAGCATTAAGAGCATTTGATTACGCAACTCTTATTGATGATGAATTTCTAGGTGCTTTTATGGAAAAAGGAAAAGCATTAGAACGATTAAAACAATACGAAAAAGCCATCGAAAGTTATACCAGAACTATAGAACTAGATGATCCTACATCGTATGCTTTATTACGAATTGGAAAATGTTATGAAAAATTAGGTAAAAAAGCATTAGCATTAAAATTTTTCAACAAAACAGTTCACGAAGATCCACTTCTAGACAAAGGATGGATAGCAATTACCGATTTTTATGTACGTCAGAAAAATTTCCAGAAAGCATTATATTATGTCAATAAAGCGTTGAGTATTGATAACGAAAATCGTTTTTATTGGAAACGTTATGCAACTATCAATAAAGAAATGAACTTTTTTGATGAAGCAGAATTAGGATACAGAAAAGCAGTTGAATATGGTGATTATCAATTAGATACTTGGTTTTTTTGGGTTGATATTTTACAATTTCAAGGCGAATTTGAAAGTGCTATACAAACTTTGTTGCAAGCTTCAGAATATTTTCCAGAAGAATATGAGGTTGAATATCGTTTGGCAGGACTCTATTTTATGCTGTTAGAAAATGACAAAGGAAAATTTCATTTAAGCAATGGTTTGCGATTAAATTTTAATAATCATACCCTAATACAAGAATTATTTCCAGTTGTTTGGGAAAGAAAAATCGTTCAGAATGCTATAAATAAGCATAAAAAATAAGGCAAAAATGTCAAAAAAAATATACGGATTAATAGGAAGGAATATTGAATACTCTTTTTCGAAAAAATACTTTACAGAACGTTTTCAAAAAGACAATTTACTTGACTATACCTACTTTAATTTTGATATTGAAGATATAAATTTGTTTCCAGAAATTATTAAAGACAATCCAGCAATTTCAGGATTAAATGTAACTATACCTTATAAAGAAACAATCATCCCTTTTCTTGATGAAATTTCTAAAAAAGCAAATCAAATTAGAGCTGTTAATGTAATTCGTATTACAAAAAAAGGAAAATTAAAAGGTTATAATACAGATTATTATGGTTTTAAAAAATCAATAGAACCACTACTTTTGCCTCATCATAAAAAAGCATTAATTCTAGGAACTGGTGGTGCTGCAAAAGCGGTTGCATTTGCTTTAGAAGAGTTAGACATTCTTTATACTTTTGTTTCTCGTGAAGCAACCGAAAACACTATTGATTACGATAGATTAAACGCTACAACTTTTGATAATTTTCAAATTGTTATCAATTGTACTCCTGTTGGTACAAGCCAAAATAGCAAAGAATTTCCTTTACTTCCGTATCAATTTTTTACAGAAAAACACTTGGCTTACGATTTAATCTACAATCCAGAAGAAACTCAATTTCTTAAAAAAGCCAAAAAAAAAGGAGCACTTACAAAAAACGGTTGGCAAATGCTCCTACTTCAAGCAGAAAAAGCGTGGAAAATCTGGAATAGATAACTTATGCTTTTCTCTTTTCTATCATTTTGATATCAGCATTTCAAATGCTATAATTCTAACAAAACCAGTAGATCCAAGAATTGGACATCCATCTTTTGTAGATATTAATCAAGGAAATTACAAATTATTAGCAGCCAAATATAGTGCAGATGTAAAACTTTATCCTGAAGAATTCAAAATAATTGTTAAGTCATTTAATACTTTAAATCAAATTAATAATCAAGCTAATTCCTTAAATGATAAAATAGTTATTTCTAATGAGGGATATGTATCAAAAAAAGTACAAATTCTATTTTCAGGAGCTGCACCAGGAAATAATACAGGTTGGGGCAAAGATGTCGTTGTTATTTTAGGTAACAAAATTTCAAAATTTAATCCATCAATCAATATTAATGATTATTCATTTTATGATATTTTGGATTATGAAAATGAAGTGCCAGTTGCAATTTGGTCAACAAATTATTATACCGTTACAGTTTCCATCACAATCAAATGCCAAATCACACCCAAAGCTATTGAAAACTGGCAAAAAGAAACTTACCAAGCTATACTTGACGGATATAGTGCACAAGTAGAAGCCTACAACGAGCAAGAAGCTAGTGCCAAAGCAAAAGGTGTCGAAATGCTAGGAAGCAATCCTTTGTTTTTCCGTCAAACAGAGCAATTGATACTTAAGAAAAATGCTATTTCATATCTAATAGATAATTCGGTAACATCCAAACGCAAAATGGGAATTTCGATGTATAATCAAAATGCAACCTTTACAAACTATCAAGTTATACTTAACCAAGATATGGATAACTATACTAGTTTTGCGAAATTTATGGAGCAAGCTTTTGACTGGAGTATAATGAGTTATAACTTTTATCCTTTTTATTGGGGCAATGCAAACGATTGGGACCAACTATATCAATACGAAAGTAATGACCCACTATTTCGTAGTTTTATGCAAGCAGGAATGGCACGTGTTGTAGTAACAGTAAAACCAGGGTTTGAAGAAGCAGTGATGCATTATATGAAGTTTGGACAAATATGGAATGGAGGACAAATACCTGTAATTGGTAACCCATTATACCTATCAATAGTTGATGAATTAAGAGAACAAGAATATATTGTCGAAGAAACTTGGGAAACAGTACTACCAACCAATCTTGTAGCTTTACAAAGTAGCGGTGTAGCACTTGATATAGAGGGTTTGCCTTGTGGTGATGATTGTGCTAGCGAAACAAAATCATTATTTATTCCTTCAAAAGCCAAACTACAAGCTAATCCAGTAGTAAAGCCTGTTTAAAATATAATTGTAAAAGTAGTCACAAATTTGTGGCTACTTTTTATTATTATTTTACGTTTTTATCTATAAATTACTTAAATTTGAACAAATGACAAAAGAACAATTAGCGCGATGGAGGAGTCTAGGTTTTGCTTTTGATGAGTTTTATGATACAATAGCAAAAGACGAAACTATAGAAGTAAAAATCATAAATGTTAGTTTTACAAAAGTCGAAGAAAAAAATGCAACTTACCAAAAATTTATTGTAAAAATATTGTTGAGTACAAATCCTTATAATAGTAAGGTTACGGTAGAAATTGACGAAAGACAATTTATAGCCTATCAAAAACTAGATACGATACAAAATATAAATACAGTATTTGCCGATGTTTTTATAGATTTTGCAACAGCTGGTAGAATAGAAGAAAATTTTAAATTAACCGTAAATGTTACTGATAGCATTACAAATAACACTACCGATACTAAAACAATAAATGTTAAAGTAGATGATAAAGATGGTGTTGGGGAGACTCAGGAGAAAGTTGAAAATGCAAAAAAAGATATCAATTCCATTCCTGTAAAATCAATTACTTTAGAAAATCTAATCGCATTTGGAGTCTCAAAAAAGAAAGCAACTGAATACCTTGACCCAATAAATAAAACCTTACAAGATTATAAAATTGATAATGATCTAAGAGTAATTCATTTTCTAGCTCAAGTAATTCATGAATCTATATCTTTATTAGTAACTTCAGAAAAAGGGAAAAGCGATTCAGATTATAATGGTTACAAAGGTAGAGGATTTATGCAATTAACTGGAGAAAATAATTATAAAGATTATGAAGAATATGAAGTTGAAGATTTTACTTCAGGTATTTTAAATAAACAAAAAAATGAAAAAGTACCTTATGCTGTAAGATCTGCTGGATGGTTTTGGAGTATTTGCGCTAGACTAAATAATCTTGCTGATGAAAATGATTTTATATATATAACGAAAACAATAAACGGTGGATATAATCATTATGAGGATAGGATAAAACATGTTAAAGATGGTTTTAGAATTTTTAAAAAAGAGTTTAAAGAATATATTTTTAAAGATAGTAAGGCTTATAATGATGAAAAAGCTTGCTTTGGATGGGGATTATGGCATGATCCATTAATTGACAAAGTTGGATTTAAAAAAAATAAAGAAATTGCCATTGAAGGATATAAAAGATATTTAGAATTAGTATCTGAAAATTGTAATCACACCAATTGGTATAAAATTTTAACTATAAAAAATTTCAGCAATTTAAAATATAAAAAAGATAATAGATATTATGTTATCGTTATTGATGTTGCTAAACAACAACTTCAAAAATTAAAAGAATTATGAGCCAATTAATAAAAATTTCAAGTCTAATAATACTATTTTTAATATTAAATTCATTTTCAAGTAGTTCAGTTACTTGTTATCAAATTCAAGAAAATGAATTTTATTTTTCCATTAACGATGTAGATAATTTTATTATTAAGGATTTTGAATTATATTCTCTCACTGGTAAATTTAAAATCAACGAAAAATATACTAATATAAATGAAAATATATTTGATTTAACTTATAAAAATATTATTATAGGTAGATATTCTGATTCTGAGAGTCCTAATTCATTTTGTGAATTATCTACAAATGATAATCAATTAAAAAAAGAACTTGGTTTACTTAAATTAGTTAGTTTAAAAAAAATTGAAGAGAAAGAGTTAAACATAAAAGTGAAAAATGCACTTATGAATTATCCATTACAATTTTATAAGTCTCCTGAAATATTAAACAATAAGGGATATTTTCTATACAAATACAAGTACTATTATGCTTCTCTATTATATTTTAATAAAGTTATCGAAAAATTTCCAACAAGAGCAGTTGCTTATCTTAATATTGCAGATTGTTACTGGGAAACTAATGAAAAAGACAAAGCAATAGAAAATTATAAAAAATATATTCAACTTATAAAAGTACAAAAAAAAGATTTAAAAAGAATACCAAAGTATGTACTAGACAGAGTAAAATAAAATCAATAATTATTTTAACTACTAATTTTGATCACATTACCTAAAATCAACAAAAGCCAAAAAAAAAGGAGCACTTACAAAAAATGGTTTGCAAATGCTCCTACTTCAAGCAGAAAAAGCTTGGAAAATCTGAAATAAATAAATTATTCTTTTCTCTTTTCCATCATTTTTGCTTTTCTTTCTTCTTGTATTTCTATATATACTTTGTATTGGTCTGGAGTTAGCAGTTTTTTCATTTCTTCATTTTTTTCATTTTGAAGAGATTTAAATTTTTCTAATTTTTCAAAACGAGTCATTGTAGATCCTTTCACACCTTGCAACTTTAAAGCATATCTTTTTGTAATTTCTTTAAAAGGTGCTTCCTGTTCTGCTGTCAAACCAATTCTATCTCTATTTTGTTTCATTTTATCGACCATTTCTTGCTTTTTTTCATCAGAAACATTGGGTCTTTCTTGTGCATTCATAGCTATTGTAAAAAAGAAAATGGCAACTGAAACTACTACTTTTAAATTTTTCATTATATTGATTTTTATAAATTGATATATTACTTTGACTTTGTCGATGCAAAAAAATTTAATGCAAGATAACAAATATTTTTAATTAAATAAATGCAACAATTTATAGTCATAAATCCTATAATTAAATCCTAAATATTCCTAAATGTTTCGCTTCAATTACCAAATCTAACTATCTTTGCACTTTCAAAAAAACTACTATGAACATACAACATATACCTCAAATAAAACATACAACTAGTGGTAATTTTTTTCTTCTTGCTGGTCCTTGTGCTGTAGAAGGAGAAGAAATGGCAATGAGAATTGCAGAAAAATTAGTTGGAATTACAGACAAGTTAGCAATTCCGTATGTTTTTAAAGGTTCTTTTAAAAAAGCAAACCGATCAAGAATTGATAGTTTTTCTGGAATTGGAGTCGAAAAAGCGTTAAAAATTTTGCGTAAAGTATCAGAGACTTTTCATATTCCTACGGTTACTGATATTCATACAAATGAAGATGCTGAGATGGCAGCTCAATATGTTGATGTACTGCAAATACCAGCTTTTTTGGTGCGTCAAACAGATTTAGTTGTTGCTGCAGCAAATACTGGGAAAGTAGTCAATCTAAAAAAAGGACAGTTTATGAGTCCTGAAAGTATGAAACATGCGGTGCAAAAAGTACTTGATTGCCAAAACGAAAACGTTATGGTAACCGATAGAGGTTCGATGTTTGGATATCAAGATATGATTGTAGATTTTCGTGGTATTCCTACAATGCAACAATTTGCAACAACAGTTTTAGATGTTACACATTCGTTGCAACAGCCAAACCAAACTGCTGGCGTTACTGGAGGAAGACCTGATATGATTGAAACTATTGCTAAAGCTGGAATTGCAGTAGGTGTTGACGGGATTTTTATAGAAACACATTTTGATCCTGCAAATGCAAAAAGTGATGGTGCCAATATGCTACATTTAGACTTATTTGAAGGTCTAATGACTCGTTTAGTTGCTATTAGAAAAACAATAAATACCTTTTAATTCTATTTATTTTGAAAAAGTTAACGTTACTATTTTTGCTATTTGCAACATTTTTTTCACAATTTTTAATTGGTCAAGATTTTATAAAAAACGAAAAATATACCGCTCACAATAAAGGTAAATTCTTTATTTCTTGGGGTGGCAATCGAGAAACCTATTCAAAATCTGATGTGACTTTTAAAGGAGATGATTATAATTTTACTTTACAAAATGTAATTGCTCACGACAAACCAAAAGGATACAACATAGATTATATCAATCCGGCAAGAATGACCATTCCACAAACCAATTTTAGAATGGGTTATTTTATAAATGATCATTATAGTATTGCAATAGGTTTAGACCATATGAAATATGTAATGGATCAGTATAAAGCTGTAAATTTGAATGGATATTATCCAAATGTAGGTGCTTTTGGCGAAGTTTTACCAAACAACCAAGTATTGCTAACACCCGAATTTTTGCAATATGAACATACAGATGGATTAAATTATATCAATACTGAATTTTCTAGACACGATGATGTTTCGCAAATTTTAAAAATTAAAAACACAGACAAAATTCAAGTAAATCTTACCGAAGGATTAGGAACTGGAATTCTTTATCCAAAAACCAATACTACTTTATTGGGCAAAGATCGTCACGATGATTTTCATACTTCAGGATTTGGAGTTTCACTAAAATCGGGTTTGAATATTACTTTTTTCAAACATTTTTATATTCAAGGTGAGCTTAAGGGTGGTTATATCAATATGCAAGATATCAAAACAACAAAAAGCAATGCTGACAGTGCTTCTCAAGAATTTTTCTTTTTTGAAAGAACAATAGCTGTTGGCGGAATATTCAAAGTTTAGAAATTATAGAAATATAATGTGGTCTCGTATTGTTGATATATTGGGCTTACAGTATTATAAAAAAGAATTTGATCATTTGTTAAAAAAACGGCATCAGTATAATTAAATATTGGTAATTTCTTTATTAAAGATTGATTTGCAGTTAGAAACAAATTATCATATCCTAAAGCAAAATCTCCATTTGGTGAAACATCTTGAATAGGAATTTCATAATTATCAACTAAAAAGGTTCCAAGTCTATTGAGATTGGTGTCTAAAACATAGTGGTTCCAATATATTTTATTATTTCTTAATTTCAGTTTTGGCAATTGATAATTATTACTATTCCATTGATCTATTAGTGTAAAAAAATCGTTGGTCACTCCTATTTTTGACAATTTTGAGGACGACGAATTACTTTCTCCATGATATATAATATTATTTTCAACAGCAAAATCTCCTTCCTGAAAACTAGCATATGCATCAGTAATGTTTGTTGCATATGGAATATTTGTATTTGTTCCTAAATTAAAAATCCTAAATTGAGGAGCACTATATATTGGAGAAATCATCTGATAATATAGTTTATTATTGTTTTGTTTTATTTTCAGTGCATTTTCGGTTACAGAAAAAGTCGATTCTAACGCTTTTGTATTTAAATTAATTTTGTAAATTGTTTTGGTTTTAGAACACAAATACAAATAGTTTCCGGTAATATCTAGATCCATATCAGAAAATCGGTAGGTTTCTAAGATTCTTTTTTCGACAGTTTGATTTGCAGTATTTATAAAAATTAAACCATAACCAGTATCATTTGTTTCAGAATTGTATTGAAGATTTACAATACCATATGCGTAATTCCTATTTGGGTCTGCAATCAATTTTAAAATTGGGTAATTCATTTTCAAAAAATTTCCAGAAGAAATAGAATCAATATTACTTCCAACCGATGGCAAAGTTGCAACTGTTCGATTATAATAAACTTTATAATAATATTTTTGACCCAACATACTTGTTCTATCAATAAAAGTCGTATCGAGTGAATTGGTAGTTGTATATATTGGTTCTGTATTTAAAAAATTGTTTTTATCATTTGAACGATATAAATTATAAGAAATAAAGTTATTATCACGATTAGAATTCCATTTTAATGCATTTGAATTATTTGTTTTTTCAATAGGAAAAAGTTTAAAATAATTAAAAATTTGAATTTCATCTGAAATGAATTCATTCGCTTCATTATAAACCGTGAGTTTTATTTTGTGAGTTGTTCTAGAAAGTTTACTAGTCAACAAATCAGTTACACCAGAATTATTTAGATAAGTTTCTAGTAATACACCATCAATATCACTTGTCCAGACTGCTCTTAATTTTGTTGGATCGATTATCTTATTATTTGTATATAATTTTCCTCTAAAAAGTACTGATTGATTGGGTGTTATAGATTCTAAGTTAGAAGGTGTGATTATATTAATCCCAAAATTTTTAAGAGAAGTAACAATAAGTGGTTCCTCTTTATTGCAAGAATTTAAAACAAAAACAAGAGATACAAATAGAATAATTTTTTTAAAAACCATATCAAATACTATTAGTTAAAACTATATTTATCATTCAATAAAAAGATTGGCTTTGGGTTAAAGCCGATTTGTATATTGCTTTCAACATTTCTTCATCTGAAGATTGTGAAAACATAAAAACAGAATAAAATAAAAGTAGATATGTAATTTTTTTCATAGCATCAATATTACATCAAAAATAATTCAAAAAAAATTAGGTTCAATAATTTATTTTTATAACTTTGCATTTCAAAGTACTTTTATATGGAGACAAAAGATTATTTAAAAGATATACAAGAAATCAAACAAATGATGTCACAATCAAGTCAGTTTATTTCTTTAAGTGGATTATCAGGAATAATGGCAGGAATATATGCATTGATAGGTGCTGGAATTACCTACCAATTAATAGAAAATGACAATTCAGATTGTATTATTTTAGAAAGTACAACATTCAGAAACATTGTTTTAACAGCGTTAATCGTCATTCTACTTTCAATTGCAACAGCATATATTCAAACAATTAAAAAAGCAAAAAAAGTTGGAGAAAAAGTTTGGAATCCAATTTCAAAAAGATTGGTAATTAATTTTTGTTTACCATTATTCACTGGCGGAATTTTTGCTTTACTCCTATTGCAAAAAGAATATTATGGACTTATTGCTCCTGTAACCTTAATTTTTTATGGACTTTCTTGTGTCAATGCAAGCAAATATACTTTAAGAGATGTGCGATATCTTGGAATAACAATGATTGTTTTAGGATTGATAGCAATGGAGTTTTTGGGATATGGTTTGTATTTTTGGGCATTAGGTTTCGGGGTTTGTCATATCGTTTATGGAAGTATGATGTATTTTAAATATGATAGAAATTAGAAAATGATTTTAATTTTTTTTGGATTTGTATTTGTAATTTTTATTTGTATTTCTCTAGTTTTATGGATTTTAAAATTAATTTTTAAAAAGCAAATATTTAAAAAAATCATATTAGGATTATGGCTATTTTTTATTTCAATTCCAATTTTAATGCTTATTGTATCCATTTTTACAACAAAAATGGAATTAGATAAAGAAGATATTTATGGAAAT
Source organism: Flavobacterium sp. (assembly GCA_043744095.1). Lineage (GTDB taxonomy): Bacteria > Bacteroidota > Bacteroidia > Flavobacteriales > Flavobacteriaceae > Flavobacterium. The sequence continues at coordinate 35,959 of JAYTVI010000180.1, read as the reverse complement.
TATATCATCAATAGAAAAAAATGTTCAGGAAAACAAGCAGATTGGCAATACAATCATTATCGATTTAAAATCACAGAAGATAATAAAATGTATTTTTATATCATCGAAAAAGAAAAAATTATAAAAACAATTTGTGGCAAAGTAGAGATTAAAGATTATTTTACAACAAGTCCGCATTTAAAAATAATATTTGAAGATCCTAAATTTCATATTCTAAATGAAAACCCAACTTTATATAGAGAAATTTGGACTTTTTATTATGTCTTTCATTCAGACAAATTTGGAAATATGTTTTTTACAAAAGGGAATTGGCATTCTATTGATTAATAAATTATGAAATCTATTATACAAAATATTAACAAATCCTTTGATCACCGAATACGACTCGGGATTATGTCTATATTGATGGTTAATGAAAGTGCAGATTTTAATAGTCTCAAAGAATTGCTTGGTGTAACTGACGGAAATCTAGCCTCACACACCAAAGCATTAGAACTCGATCAATATATTATGATTGAAAAACAATTTATTGGCAAAAAACCAAACACAAAATATAGTGCTACAAAAGAAGGTAAGATTGCATTTGCTACTCATATAGATGCTCTCGAAAAATTAATTTCAAAAACTTAAGCTATTTTTTTAATCAATAACTTTGAAATTCAAAGTACTTTAAAATAATAAAATGAATAATATAATAACCATTTATCTTTTTAAGAAAAAGCAAAACTCGAGTTTTTATTTGCTATCCTTAATTGCAATATTACTAGCATTGATTAGAGTTAAGGCAACACATTCAATATTCTTGTTGTTCTTAATTTGGAATTTATTTCTTGCTTACCTTCCATTTATAATATCAACATATATATATCATTTTGGCAATAAATATAAAAATAATAATAAATATTTTCTGCTGCTACTATGGATAGTTTTGTTGCCTAATACCTTTTATATTCTTACCGATTTTGAGCATCTCCAATATGAAAATCAACTGCAATACATTTACGATTTTATTTTATTGAGTTGTTTTACAATTGTGGGTTTCTATGCCGGAATAAAATCTGTTTATGAAATTCAAACTTATTTTTTAAATTCTTATTCAAAAAATTTGAGAAAAATAGCAATTGTATTTATTAGCTATTTGTCAGCATTTGGGATCTATCTCGGTCGAATTCTAAGGTTTAATAGTTGGAATATTATAGACAAACCATTTCAACTTTTAAGTTCAATTATTGAATGTTTATTTCTAAATGAAGTATTAGTATATACTTTTTATTTAGGCACAATAATTCTTTTGGTATACATAGTTTCTTTTTATTTTTTTCTAAACAAGCAATCTAATTATTAATAATAACCTTTAAATCAATTTATTATGGAATCTCAAGAAGATCAAAAACCGTACTCAATTTTTCAAACTACAACTGCCAAAATGGTGATGGTAGGTTTTCTAACCCTCATTTTGCTAATTCCATTAGAATTTGTAAAAAATTTAATAAATGAACGTTCTCTAAGACAAAAAGATGTAGTCGAAGAAGTTTCGAATCTTTGGGGTAAAGAAGTTTCCTTTTATGGTCCAATATTGAGAATTCCTTACAAAACATTTAAGGAAACCACTATTGTAGATGAAAAAACAAAAAAAACCATTACTCAGAGAATTTCTAGTATTGAAAATGCATATTTCTTTCCAGAAGAATTAAACAATACTTCTAATGTAAAAAAAAATACCTCCTTAAAAAGAGGAATTTATAATAATATTGTTTTTACGGCAGATATGAAATTTAATGGGAATTTCAATAAGCCCAATTTCGAAAAACTTGGAATTAGAGAAGAAGATGTTATTTGGGAAAAAGCAGCCATTATTGTCAAAACAACTAACTTAAAAAGCATCAAAAGCGATCTTAAGATTAATATCAACAATCAGCAATTGGCTTTTGAATCAAAACCAGAAGAAGATAATTTTTATGGCACTTTAGAAACTTCCAATTTTGATTATAAAACAATAAATTCAAATCAAAACATCAATTTCAACTTTAATATGCAGTATAATGGAAGTGATAGTATTTCGTTTATACCAATTGGTAAAACAACAACTGTAAGTATTGATTCTGATTGGGAATCTCCGAGTTTTAATGGAACATTTGCTGCCAATAATACAACTAAGAAAATTAATAAAAATGGGTTTCATGCAGATTGGAAAATACTAGATATCAATCGTTCTTTTTCACAACAATTTATCAAAAAAGTACCAGCCTTGAACGAATATGCATTTGGTGTAAAATTGATTGAAACCGTAAATGAATACCAACAAAACGAACGAGCTTCAAAATATGGATTTCTAGTAATTGGGTTGACATTTTTAATATTTTTCTTGATTCAATCTATCAGCAAAATTAGCATTCACATCTTTCAATATTCTATGATTGGGTTAGCATTGATTATGTTTTATACCTTATTGATTTCTATAACTGAACACAGTAGTTTTTCGTTGGCCTATGCTATTGCTGGTATTTCTGTTGTAGTTTTGATCACTTTATATTCGATTTCTATTTTAAAGAATAAAAAATTTCCAATGTTTATAGGAATTTCATTAACAGTATTATACTCGTTTATTTTTGTAATTATTCAACTTGAAGATTATGCCTTATTGGTAGGAAGTATTGGTTTGTTTTTAATTCTTGCTGCGGTGATGTATTTCTCCAGACAAATAGATTGGAGCAAATAGCAAATAATAAATATAAAAAATGCCACTTAAAGGTGGCATTTTTTTTAACTTTCTAATGTTTCTTTTCGTTTTATTTTACCGTTTTCGGTTTCTATAAATTTATAAACAAATAGTATTTCTTTTGGTTTTTCGTATTTATCTAAATCGTTAAAAATTGTGTCGCTTATTTTTTGTTTTTCGCCTTCTATAACCAAAACCAGTTTTTCTCCTAGAGTTTCATCAGGTTTACCAGCTACAAAAAAACGTTGCACTATTTTGTGTGATAATTTTTCCTCAATTTGTTCAGGAATAAGTTTTATTCCGCCACTATTGACAATGTTATCGTGTCGTCCTAAAAACACAAATTGGTTTTCGTTTACCAATTCAACGAGATCATTGGTAACAATTATTTCGTTTGATATTTTTGGAGCGTGTATCACCAGACAATTATTATCATCATATGAAATAGTAACATTGGGCAAAACTGTAAAAGCTTTCTCTCCTACTCTTTTGGCAGCAATATGAGTTATTGTTTCAGTCATACCATAGGTTTCATAGACTTTTGTCGGTAAACTAGATAATAGATTTTCAAGAGTTGTGCTCATACTCACGCCACCAACAATCATTTTTTTGACATCTTTTAATTCGTTTATAGAATTTTGAGCTTGCAACGGAACCATTGCTACAAAATCATATTTTATGTCGTTTTTTTTCATAGGATGTGAGCTTGGCGCCACAAAATCCATATCTAAACCAAGAATAAAACCACGTACAAACATCATTTTTCCTGCAATAAAATTTACTGGTAAACAATTGAGAACTTTATCTCCAGGATGCAAATCAAAAAAATCGCCAGTAGCCAATGCAGAGTTAACCATAGCTTGCTTTTCTACACGAATAAGTTTTGGTTTTCCTGTTGTTCCAGAAGTCATCATTTCTATAAAAGGATTATGGTCGAACCAATCTAAAATAAAATTACCAACTGGTTTTTCAAAATTGTCTCCTTCTTTGATAAAACTATACGCTACTCTACATAAATCATCACGATCTAAATGAAAGCCATTGAGTTTAAAATTATTGTGAACATTAAGATAATTTGGTGTCATTGTAATCTTCGATTAAAGGGTTACTATCAATTTCAGTTTTAATTAGAATTTCTCCAGTAAGTTTTTCTTGCCAGTTAGACCAATTGTATTTTTTACTAAAGATAAATAAAAGAATAGGATAAACAATAATTACTGGCAAGATTATATCGATACCTGCTGTAGGATCTGAAATATCTTTGAGAATAGAATCAGTTTGAAAAACCGACCAATCAGTTGTTACAAGCAATGCTCCAACAAGGTTATTTGCTGCGTGAAATCCAAGAGCTAATTCCATTCCTTCATCCATCAGCGTCATAATGCCGAGTAGAAATCCTGTGCCTATATAAAAAACCAAAACAATATATCCCATTTTGGTAACTTCTGGATTTAGGATGTGCATTACTCCAAAAATTACTGATGTCATTACTAACGGAAACCATTTATTGAGTGCCAAATTTCCAAAACCTTGCATTAAATAACCTCGAAAAACATATTCTTCACAACTGGTTTGAAACGGAATCATAATCACCGAAATGACTAATAAAATAACAAACGGAATGGGTTTGAAATTTAAAACAAAATTTTCAGGGCTTGAATAAAATAATATTCCAGTTGATATAATGGTAAAAAGTGACCATATCGAAAATGAAAAAAATATTCTATTCCAATCGACTTTTTTTCGTGATGTTGTAACTTCTAAAATAGTTTGCTTGTGCCAATATTTTATAACATAATAAAAACATATTAAAGCAACTACAAAAGAAATCATTATGAGAAACAAGGTTAGATTTGAATCTAACATTTTCATTAAATCATCTGAATTTGATGGAATTCCGTTTCCGTTCATAAATGATTTTGCAAAAACAGCTATTACCAACGGAATTTGACCAATTGTAGAAGCTAAAAAAATTAGTATAGAACCTACAATATATTTCCAAAACTGATTTTCTTTTTTTATGCCTTGTTCTATAAACATACTTTTAATTTAAAATGAATTTTTCCGACTAATTTAGTTCATTTTTTAAAAATAATTTTAATTTCTTTACTAAAATTTTAACTTAAAAAATATGATTCAAGTTTATCATAATCCACGTTGCGGAAAATCAAGAGATTGTATTGCTTTTTTAGATCAATCAAAGCAAGAATATCAAATTATAAAATACCTAGAAAACGTTCCAACTTTTGAAGAATTAAAAGCATTAATTTCAAAAATTGGAATTCAACCTATTGAGTTGGTTCGTCAAAAAGAGAAAATTTGGATAGAAAACTTCAAAAACAAAAATTTGAGCGATACAGAAATTATTCAAGCAATGGTTTCAACTCCAATATTGATAGAAAGACCAATTGTAATAAATGGAGATAAAGCAATAATTGCAAGACCTTTTGATAAGGCAAAAGCAATTCTCTAAAATTGTTAAAACATCATTTAACAAAGGTTTGTGATTTTGACATTAAACCAAATTTTACATTTGTATTCATATATACAAATATATATTTCATGAAAAAACGTAACCTTATTATTTTCGCCTTCTTCCTATTTATTTCTTCTTTTAGCTTTGGTCAAAACAATACAAAAACCAAAAAAATTAAAATTTCTGGAACTATTATTGATAAATCGAGTAAGCAACCACTAGAGTATGCCACCATAACTTTTTTAAATGATCAAAATCCAAAAGCAGTTGGTGGCGCAATCACAAATGCTAAAGGAGAATTTGAAGTTGAAATATTTCCTGGAAATTATACTATAAAAGCAGAATTTATTTCGTTTAATACTACTGAATTAAAAAATCAAAAACTTTCAGAATCTAAAAATATTGGAATTATTTCGCTTGACGAAGGATCTACTCAACTAAACGAAGTAGTCGTTCAAGCCGAAAAATCATCTGTAGAAATTAAACTCGACAAAAAAGTTTATAATGTAGGACAAGATATGACAGCCAAAGGCGGAACTGCAAGTGATGTTTTAAACAATGTACCATCAGTCTCTGTTGATGCTGACGGAAATGTAAGTTTGAGAGGCAATGAAAATATAAAAATATTAATAGACGGAAGACCATCAAATTCTGTAAATATTGCTAGTGCACTTCAAACCATATCTTCGGATGCTGTAGACAAAATAGAAGTTATTACCAATCCTTCTGCAAGATATGATGCTGAAGGTGGTGCAGGAATTATAAATATTGTTTTGAAAAAAGGAAAAAATAATGGTTTAAACGGAACTTTGATTGCAACTGTTGGTGATCCTAAAAATTTTTCCATAAATACAGCTGTAAATTATAAAAATGAGTTTATGAATTTAATTGGTGGTTTTGGTTATGCTGATAGAAACTCACCAGGAAAAGGATTGACCGATACTGATTATCTAAATCCAGATGGATCAATCTACAAAACAATAAACGAGAGAAGTAAACGTGATAGATTACAAAAAGGAATAAATTATAATTTAGGTTTAGACTTATTTCTAGACAAATCATTGACTTGGTCAAACAATTTTAATTACAGAACAAATGATGGTAAAGAACCTGAAAAAGTTACTTTATATAATTATTTGCCAACAGATAGTTATGTTCAAAACAGATTCAATGATCAATATAATGTTTCAGAAGATTTAGATTTTTCGACAAATTTTACAAAAAAATTCAAAAAAGCAGGACATCAATTAACAATAAACAGCGCATATAATAGAAGTATCGATAATGATTCTTCGATAATTTCAGATTATATTACAGGTTTAGAAAGTGACATAACTAAACAATTATCCAAAAATTTTCAAACACAATCTAAAACAACAGCACAACTAGATTATGTATTGCCGTTGGGCAAAGTAAGCCAATTTGAAACAGGATACAAAGGCGATTTTAATGAATTATTGACAGATTATAATGTTGCGAATACCAATTCAAATGGTGATTACATCAACAATCCTTTTTTGACCAATCAATTAAATTATAAAGAAAAAATAAATGCAACTTATACCCAATTTGGTTCAAAATATAAAAAACTTTCCTATCAATTGGGATTACGATATGAAGATACCAATATCGATATTAACTTACTAACTACGCAAGATTTTAGGAATAAAAAATACCATAATTTTTTCCCAAGTTCGTTTTTAACGTATGAAGTTACAGAAGCAACTTCGGTATCCTTAAATTTCAGCCGTCGTATCAATAGACCAAGAAACAGATTTATAAATCCATTTGCAGGCTATTCTAGTAATGTCAATATTTTTCAAGGAAATCCAGATATAAATCCATCATTAACCAGCGCTTTTGATTTAAGTTTATTAACCAAAATCAATAAAGTTACACTTACAACTTCAGTATATTATAACAAAACTAAAGATCCGTTTCAGTTTATCAGAAGAAAAAATGGAGAAACAGTAACAACTATTATCAATGGTCAAACAACAGTTACAGATGTTTTACTTTCTACTCCTATTAATTTAGATACAGATGATCGTTTTGGGTTAGAATTTACTTTAAATTATTCCCCTTTCAAATGCTGGAAATTATATAGCAATTTCAACTTTTTTCAAAGTAAAATTTCAGGAAACAATACCTATACCCTATTACAAACCAATGAAACTATCACAGAAAATTTAGATAAAACTGCCTTTAGTTGGTTTACAAAACTAAATTCAAAAATAACTTTACCTTACAAAATAGATTGGCAAACCATCATCAATTACAATGCGCCACAAAACACAGCTCAAGGAAAAAATATTGGCGTTTTATTTGCAAATGTTGCCTTCAGCAAAGATTTATTGAAAGACAAAGCAACCTTAAGTTTTAATGTGAGTGATATTTTCAATTCAAGCAAAATGATTCGACAATTCAATCTTCCTACATTAAATTCATATAGCGAGATGCAACGTCGTGTAAGACAAGTCAATCTTACCTTCACCTACCGTTTCAATAAACAGAAAAACGAAAGAGAAAAACAAAAACGTCCACAAGAAAATGGTGGTGGAGAAGAATTTTAAGCATAAAAAAAAGGAACTCGTTTGAGTTCCTTTTTTTATCAATCAAAGCCTAAGCCGATTGATCTTTCTTTGCTTTCTTTTCTTTGTATCTTTCATATAATGCTCCGCCAATCCAATATTGAACGAAACCTACAAGAAAAAACATCAACCAAAACCCTATAGTTAGTATGGTCAAGAATAATAAAAAGCCTAAATACTGTGAAAATTCAAACATGTTTTCCGGATTTTTTTTGAATTATACGCAAATGTAAGGGTAATATTTTTTCTTACCAATAAAAACCAAATCAATTTTCATAAAATAGTTTTTATCCGTAAATTTGAACAGAAATTTTTAGGAGCTATTTCCAGCTATTCGTTACAAACGAAGTTCACTGAACTCTGATGGAAATAAAAGTATAGTGAAGTAATCTTTTCTATTTTTAAAGAAAAAAAAGAAAAGGATTTTCACTACTATCTGGGCTAAACTCCAAACTATAAACAAAAAACAAAAAAAACTAATGGAATACAGAATTGAAAAAGACACAATGGGCGAAGTAAAAGTACCAGCCAATAAATATTGGGGAGCTCAAACCGAAAGATCAAGAAATAATTTCAAAATTGGTCCATCAGCATCAATGCCAAAAGAAATTATCGAAGGATTTGCCTATCTCAAAAAAGCAGCAGCATTTGCCAATTGCGATTTAGGAGTGTTAACAACCCAGAAAAGAGACGCCATTGCAGGAGTTTGTGACGAAATATTAGCAGGAAAACTTACCGACGAATTTCCATTGGTAATATGGCAAACAGGTTCAGGAACTCAAAGCAATATGAATGTAAATGAAGTTATTGCCAATCGAGCCCAAGTTTTAGCAGGATTCAAAATTGGTGAAGGAGAACAACTCGTTAAAGCCAATGACGATGTTAACAAATCACAATCATCAAACGATACTTTCCCAACCGGTATGCATATTGCCTGTTACAAATCGGTAATAGAAAATACAATTCCAGGTGTAGAAAAACTTAGAGATACGTTACACTCAAAAGCAATCGAATTCAATTCGGTTGTAAAAATTGGACGTACACACTTAATGGATGCAACACCATTGACATTAGGTCAGGAAATTTCAGGATATGTAGCTCAATTAAACTATGGATTAAAAGCTTTAAAAAATACTTTGTCACATCTTTCTGAAGTTGCTCTTGGCGGAACAGCAGTTGGTACAGGACTTAATACACCAGATGGATATGATGTAAAAGTAGCCGAATATATTGCTAAATTTACTGGACATCCTTTTGTAACTGCGCCAAATAAGTTTGAAGCACTAGCATCACACGATGCCATTGTAGAATCACATGGTGCCTTAAAACAATTAGCAGTTTCTTTAAACAAAATTGCAAACGATGTGCGTATGCTTGCTTCTGGTCCACGTTCAGGAATTGGCGAGATAATCATTCCAGAAAACGAACCTGGATCTTCGATAATGCCAGGAAAAGTAAATCCAACTCAATGCGAAGCTTTAACAATGGTTTGTGCTCAAGTAATCGGAAACGATGTTGCCATATCAGTTGGAGGAATGCAAGGACATTATGAATTGAATGTTTTCAAACCTGTAATGGCAGCCAACTTCTTGCAATCTGCACGATTATTAGGCGATGCATGTTTGTCATTTGACGAACATTGTGCAAGCGGAATCGAACCCAATTATAAACGCATCAAAGAATTAGTCGATAATTCCTTAATGTTGGTAACTGCATTAAATACTAAAATTGGATATTACAAATCGGCAGAAATTGCACAAACCGCACACAAAAACGGAACAACGCTAAAAGAGGAAGCTGTTCGATTAGGATATGTAACACCAGAAGATTTTGATGCTTGGGTAAAAGCAGAAGAAATGGTTGGAAGCTTAAAATAAAAGGTTTATCTAATTGGAATAAAAAACAGCCTGTAATCAAAAGTTACAGGTTGTATTATTTAACAATAGTTCATCGTTTTATTTGATAAAAAAGGATTGAAAATTTTTCTTTTTAATAAATAATTTTTGTACATTCATTTTATAGTTAATCGATTGAAGATAAATGATTAAAATAGATACAAGATGCTTAAAAATAAGAAAACGTTGACTTCAGAATTACTTTCCAATAGAAATAATACCATTACTAAAGTTGCTCTTTTAGAACAAATTGACACGATATTAAAAGAAAATCAAATCGAAAGAGATAATACGTTAAAAACTATATCAGAGGAAAGTTCAACAAAATCAAATGCTTTTGTTTTTGATACACTTGAAACTGATTGTATTTTTCATATTAGTCAAATACGAACTATTTGTATTGATTATAGACTTCGTTTTCTAGAAACAAATTTTTTTAAAGGCGGAATTCCAGAAGAAGCTATTTCAAAAATTCAAGCACTAGAAAAAATTCATCAAACTAAATTAAACGGGTTCAAAATTATGGCACCTTCTAAAGTATTTCAATTACTTAGTTATGATGATCCATTATTATTTGCACCAATAGGAAATGACTATTATTACCTTGTTCATAAATGGGGAAATGATATTTCTCCTATTCGTAAATGGCTTGTAAAACCATTTCGAGATTTAAATAATTTTGTTTGGTTTTGTCTCATGATAAGTATTCTACTTACTGCATTGACACCAGAAAACAACTTAAGCAAATCTATTCCAATGGCTTCTATAATAATCTTTTTGTTTATGTTCAAATCAATTGTTGCTGTATTTATGTATGCTTTTTTTATGATGGGCAAAAACTTCAATGTTGCCATTTGGGATAGAAAGTATTTTAATAATTAACAAATTTTTAAAATCTATTTTTAAAAAATATTCTTGGTATAATTTCAAAAATTTGTTAATTATAAAAGTACATTTTGGAAAAATTTAAAGATTGACATTGATTTTTAGTATTGATTATTAACAAAAAAACCTACAAATAGCAATTGTAGGTTTTTTTATAAAAAATAAATTGAAGTGTACTAGAATGCTACATTCCATTTTGGTAATTTATTATTTTCATCTAGAAAATGTTGCAGAATCAATCCTTCAATAAAAGTAGGAATCGCTTTGGTTTTGGCATTAAATGTTTCATACCAATATATTTCTAGTGTGTCTATTTTTTCAATTTTCATTTGAGCTGGCCAAGAATATTTTCTTCCTGTTTTAGCAAATTGATGACCGTTTACAATTTTATCAAAAAGACCACCATTTTTGCTTTTTAGAGTTCCATCATTTTGAACAGTTCCAGTAGAACCTACCATTATTAACTCTTTTTCATCTCCATCTACTTTATAAACAAGAAAAATTCCGTTGGCATTTTCTGGTGCATTACAAACTATTTCTAAACTGTCATCAGCAGTAAACCTAAATTGATTATTTTTTTTAAACTTTTTTAATTCTTTGTACATATATTTTTTTAAGTGTATAATTCTTTTGAAGTATTTTCAAAATTTAAGGTTGGCAAAGATATACAATTGAAATGATGCAGAAAGAAAAGAATGAAAGAATACCGTTGTTAGAATATTATTTTTCTAAAATAATAAACTAAAATCAAAAAATATAAAAAATAATTAATGGCATAAGCCATTACAATTCCTTCAATACCATAGGTTTTAATTAATAAATCACTTAAAAAATAAAATAAACCAAGCGAAATAATCTCGGTAATAATAAAAGCTCGAGTCAACTTCTTCGCAAAAAACTGATATCCCAAAATAATGGATGCAGCTTTAAAAACATCACCAATTATTTGCCAGAAAAACAATCCAGAAATAGGTAAAAATGCAGGAGTAAAAATTAATTTTATAATAAAAAACCTCAAAAAATAAAGTATTATTAGACCAATAATAAAAATTGGCATTATGCCTTTGTAATAACTCAATAAGACATTTTTAGTTGCTTTTTTATTGGTTGCAAAAGCTAATTTTGGAAGAAAATAAACAGTTAATATGGTAGAAATAAACAATAAATAATAGCTAGAAATTCTACTTATTGCTTCCCAAAAACCAGCTTGTTCCATCCCTAAAGTTGCTATAATATTACTCCGTATTGCTAATAATACTATTGGTCCGAGTACAGAAGAAACTACAGCCATCAAGGAATAGGAAGATAAATCTTTTATGATTTTAGAATCAAACCAACTTAAATTAATAGATTGAAAAAATGGAATTTCTTTATTAATAAAATAAAATGAAACAAAAAATAGTAAAGAAGGAGGAATTATAATAGACAACAAAGCTCCATAAGTTCGGTATCGCCAAATTACAATTACCGAAAACAAAAAACCAATACAATTACCAATAATATTAATGGTTATAACGTTTTTAAACTTACCTAACCCATTGATAATAGCAATTAATATAATAGAAGCTGCATACCAAGGCAAGGCCAAAGCCAAAAACCTAAAAACGGATTGGTATTGATAGGAATTATTAAAAATAATAGCATTCCAATAATTAGCAAAACTAAATAATAGGATACTCAAAACCAAAACAATAGATAATAAGGTTAAGAAAACAGTAGAAATAATTTTCTTTTGTTTTTCACTATCATTTTTAGCATCGGCAATATATTTTACGATACCATTTTGAAAACCTAACGTGGCAAAACTCTCAATAGTTGAAATAAAATTTCTTAAATTTCCAACTAATGCTAAACCGCTTGGACCAATAAAAACAGCAATTACTTTTGAGGTTATTAGCCCAATTCCTATTTTCAATACTACACTCAAACTATTCAAAGAAGTTACTCTGAATAAAGTTGTTCGTTGAATTGTTTTAATAAAACTCAATCTCAAAAGGTTTTTATAATTGGAACAAAACTACTATTTATTAGATTAAAAAATTGAGTTTAATAATAAAAATTTCAGTTTTTAAAAATTATAAAATAAAGTTACAAAATCATTATATTCGCAACATACTTTATCCCATTTTGTTTTGAAACAAATTATCTCTATACAAAACCCGTTTATAAAATCATTAGTACTTCTGCAAGAAAAAGCAAAAGCTAGAAAACAATCTGGAACTTTTTTAATTGAAGGTCAACGCGAAATAGAACTTGCCCTCAAAGGAAATTATGAAATAGAAACTATTTTATTTCAACCGGATTTAATTTCAGAATTTGCTATAGATAAATTTACAAAAAATCAAGTTGAATTAATAGAAATTTCAAAAGATGTCTATCAAAAACTAGCATATCGAGATACAACCGAAGGAATTTTGGCAATTGCAAATACAAAATCTTTAGCATTAGAAAATTTAAAATTATCCAAAAATCCATTAATTCTTATTGCAGAATCACTTGAAAAACCAGGAAATATTGGTGCATTACTACGTACTGCTGATGCTGCAAATCTAGATGCTGTGATTATTGCAAATCCAAAAAGCGATTTATACAGTCCAAATATTGTCAGATCCAGTGTTGGTGGATTATTTACCAATCAGATTGCAACTGGATCTACTTCAGAAATTATTGCATTTTTGAAAGAAAAAAAAATAAATTTCTATTGTGCAACTTTACAAAATTCTACTTCTTATCATACTCAAGATTATACAAAACCAACTGCTTTAGTAGTTGGTACAGAAGCAACTGGACTAAGCGAAGAGTGGCGAAAAGAGGCAACTCAAAACATAATCATACCGATGCAAGGCGAAATAGATTCGATGAATGTATCTGTTGCTGCTGCAATATTAATTTTTGAAGCCAAAAGACAAAGAGGTTTTTTAAATTCAAAAAAATAGTTGTATCTCTATTTTAGTTGTAAAATAGAAAATTAATCCTTAATTTTATTGTGTTAGAACTGCATTACCTATGGTTGAAATAGATTTTGAAAAAGAAAATAAAGCAATAGCTCAAGAATATAAAGAATTGCTTCGAATAAGTTATCAAACTTTATCAGATGAAGATAAAAAACTCATTCGAAAAGCTTTTGATGTGGCAGTTGAAGCACATCAGGATCAACGTCGCAAATCTGGTGAAGCCTATATTTTTCATCCAATTGCAGTTGCAAAAATAGTTGCCTCAGAAATTGGACTTGGAGCAACAAGTATTGCAGCAGCATTAATGCACGATGTTGTAGAAGATACCGATGTTACAGTTGAAGATATTGAAAGAATGTTTAATCCAAAAGTGGCACAACTTGTTGAAGGTCTTACAAAAATATCTCAAGTTCAAAAGGATTTAAATGTTTCAATGCAAGCTGAGAATTTCAGAAAAATGCTACTCACACTCAACGATGATGTTCGAGTAATATTGATAAAACTTGCAGATAGATTGCACAATATGCAAACTATGGATTCGATGGTAGAAGCCAAACAAGTTAAAATTGCTTCCGAAACATTATATATTTATGCACCACTCGCCCATCGTTTGGGATTGTATTCGATTAAAACAAAATTAGAAGATTTAGGATTAAAATATACTGAACCAGCAGTTTACAACAATATTGTTAGTAAAATAAAAGAAACAAAAGAAGAACAAGATGCTTATATCAAAGACATTTCAGATGTTTTAAAAAAATCATTAGACGAAGAAAGTGTTGAATATATTATAAAAGGTAGACCAAAATCTATCTATTCTATTCGTAGAAAAATGCTAGCACAAAATGTCACTTTCGATGAAGTTTATGACAAATTTGCTCTAAGAATAGTTTATAAATCCAACCAACATGACGAAAAATTTATTGCCTGGAAAATTTATTCAATAGTAACAGATCATTATCGACCAAGTCCTAGTAGGCTGAGAGATTGGATTTCATCACCTAAATCTACTGGTTATGAAGCCTTGCATATTACCGTTATGGGACCAAAAGGTCGTTGGGTAGAGATTCAAGTTCGTAGCGAACGAATGGATGAAATAGCTGAAAAAGGATATGCTGCACATTACAAATACAAACAAGGTGCAAATGAAGAAAGCGGTTTAGATGTTTGGCTCAATTTGCTCAAAGAAGCTTTAGAGAATTCAGAAACCAATGCAGTAGATTTTGTTGAAGATTTCAAAATGAATCTTTATGCAAAAGAAATTTTTGTTTTTACACCAAAAGGCGAAATCAAATCATTACCAAAAGGGGCAACATCGTTAGATTTTGCTTTCAGTATCCACTCCGAAATTGGAATCAGAACACGTGGGACTCGCGTAAATGGCAAACTTGTTCCGCTAAACACAGAACTTAAAAGTGGTGACCAAATTGAAGTAATAACATCTCAAAATCAAAAACCAACTTCACATTGGCTTGATTATGTGACCACTTCTAGAGCCAAAAATAAAATAAGAAATGTTCTTAACGAAAATACCAAAAAAATTGCTGAAGAAGGAAAAGAACTCTTAACTAGAAAACTAAAACAACTAAAAATTACAATTAATGAACAAGTTGTTAATGAGATGGTTAATTTTTTCAGACTCAAAACTAGCTTAGACTTATTTTATCGTGTAGGAATTGGAACTATAGAGAATCAACAACTTAAGGATTATGCTGCTCAAAAAAGCAATACCTTAATGAATTTTTTCAAAAGCAAAATAAAACGTTCCCCAAGTACAGCAGATATTGATATTAACCGTCAAATAATTAGCAGTAATTATGATATGCTTGTATTTGGAGTAGATCAAGACAAACTCGATTATAAACTCTCTACTTGTTGTAATCCAATTCCCGGAGACGAAGTTTTTGGTTTTATAACTATCAACGAAGGAATAAAAGTTCATAAAAAAGATTGTCCAAATGCAATAAGCCTACAATCAAATTATGCTTATAGAATTATTCTAGCTAAATGGATAGATTCAACACAACAAGAATTCAAAGCCATACTGAATATTACAGGAATGGATAGTATGGGATTAACAAATGAACTAACAAAAGTAATTTCTAACAATATGCATGTAAATATCCAGAGTATCTCATTGAGTGGTGATGCAGGAATTTTTAACGGTCAAGTTGCTGTAATAGTACAAAACAATATTATACTTAAAAAACTTATAGACAATATCAAGAAAATAGATGGAATTGAGAAAGTAACTCGAGTTTACAAAAATTAATTTTTAATTGCTTAAAAAATTAATTTTCAAATTCAAATAATTCTTTAGTTTTAATACTTAATCCTTTTGCGATACATTTTATTGTGCAAATTGTAGGGTTTACAATCCCTCTTTCAATTCTGGTAATTTGTGGCAAAGATACATCAGAAGAATTAGCAAGTTCTTCTTGGGATAGACCTTTGGATAATCTAATTTTTCTTAAATTAATACCAAATTCTTTTATGTATTTTTCATCTCTTAGATTTATCACAACTTCGAATTGTTAACCCAACAAAATTGGTTTAAACAATAAAAAATTACCTAATCATATATGATTATAAAATTAGTTTAATATATTTGAAAAAATATTAATAACTTTAACCAAACTAATTATGAAACAAATGAAAAAATACTTGTTTTTGTTTATTGCTTTTTTAGGAATATTGTTTTCTGGATGTGAAAAAGATACTTATGGGTCACCATCAAATAGTAAAGAAAATAAATTAAAAGTTAGAGATGTATCATTAAAAATGATACCGCAAATAGAAGAAGAATTAGATTCAGTAAAAGAATTTTTAAAAACAAAATCTATACAAAATAGAACTATCTATGATTTTAATTTAAATGAAGAACAAATAAAAGAATTACAATTAGCAAATGGAGATGTAAACTACAGCTTTATTGTTGAGAAACAATTAGCCGAAAATACTGCTTACTATTTTGAAAATTTAGAAATCACATTAAAAAATTCTGGTTTTGAAGCATATGTTATGAAATGGATTCCAGCCGATGGTAACGTTTTTGCAGGTTTAGATAAATTTACTGGAGAATTACAATATCAAGATTTAGATGGAAGAATATTGCAGAGTGTTCAATTGGTTGATGGATTACTAACCCAGTCAAAACTTATAGCAATTACTATCGGTTGTTGGGATTATGTTATTCAAGATATGAATGGCACGGCTACAATTATTAGCTCTTATAATCATTGTGGCAGCGGAAGTACATCAGGAGGCTCAAGTAATGGTTCAAGCACGGGAACAACTTCAGGAACATCAGGTACAGTAGGTTATGGGGATTTTTCAGGTGTTAATTTTAATAATTCACCGCATTCTCCAAGTGATCAAGGTTATTATGTAGTTTACAACGGACCATCTGATGCTCCAGCAATACCAACAAATGACGAAGTAGAAAGGGTTAAATGTCAAGCATTTTTAAATACTTTAAACACAACTCAATATAATTATTTAGGAACAAATCCTGCTATTTCAAGTCAATTATTTTCATATTTAATTGAAAACTGGTTTACTTTACCTTCAAGAAAATTTATGAAGGAAGTTATTACTAAAATGATTGCAAAACCTTCAGTATTTATTTCGATAAAACCATTTTTAATTGAAAAACAATTAAATACTGATAATCTAGATACCTGCACTAAAGATATTTTAAATAAATTAAAATCAAATAGCAAAATTGCTGAAATAATTGCAAGATTTGATAATCCTGATTCTGTTTTTACATTAATTCTTAATCAAGCAGTGATTACGCCTAATCCAGCTAATCCTAATTCTGTTATATATGGTCAAACTACAAATTCAAATACTAATTATTTATATAATATTACTTTAAATTCTAATTATTATAATGATAGTGGTGCTACTAACTTGGGTAAAGCAAAAACTATAATTCACGAAATTTTACACGCACTAATTTTAAGTGTAATTGAAAACGGAACTGCTTTGAATAATGATGATGCAATAAATTTTCCTTTGATTTGGAATGCATATATAAATAAAAAATTTAATGGTGATACAAATGCTACTCATCATTTATTTATTGGAAATAATTATATAAAAATAATTGCAGAAGCTTTACAAGAATATGATACAGGTGTACCAGTTATTCAAGGTCAAATTCCAGAACAGATGTATTCAGATCTTGCTTGGAGTGGTTTATTTGCACTTCTAAACCCAACAAGTCCATTTGATTCAATCTTAACAAATACTGATAAAGCAAGAATATATAATCGTAATAATACTGAAATGAATCGGTCAAATGCATTTGGTATGACTCCATCTTCAAATAATCCGTGCTTAAATTAATAATAAATGAAAACAATATTTTTGATAATATTTTTAATCCTTTTAAATTCTTGTGGTATTCATAAAAATAAATATGAAATTATGAATTTAGTAACGAATCTAAAAAATATAAGTCCAAAATGTGATAGTCTAAATCTTTTAAAATTAAGTTCAAAAATCGAAACATGTTTTTTAGAAGTTTATTTAAAAGAGAAAAATGAATTTCAGAATGGTCAAATAAATACAAATCATATTTTTAATTGGTTAAATAATAATAATAAATGGGTTTTCACTGAAGAGGATATACTTTGGTTTAAAAAGGAAATAGAAAAATCAAATTCAATACCATTAAATTCAAAACTAATAAAATCAAGATATACTAAAATTATTTTTAAAGATAATCCTACTTTTAAAGATGAATTGCAAAAAAACATTGAAATTACTAAGAGGATTATAAATTGTAATTACTTATGTCAATTAAGTACTCCTGTATTTAATAAAAATAAATCTATTGCAATTGTGATGAAAAAAGAAATTCTTTTAAATGAATTTGTTTATTATATTTTCAAAAAATACAATAAAAAATGGGAGCTAATTTGTTACACACAAACAAATAGTGAATAAACAAGTATTTAAAAAAAAATTAAAACCATCTTCGTGAGTTGATGGTTTTTTTTATAGTTTTAAACAACAAACCTTTATAACTTTTACTAATTATCTTTTTTCGATTAATCAAAAAAATTATCTTTGTCCTATGACACTTATTGCTTCAGATAATTCCAAAAATCAAGAAATTGTAAAAAATGTTTTTACACTATATCTTGAAACCAAAGGACACAGAAAAACTCCAGAACGCTATGCTATATTGCAAGAAATATACAATAGCGAAGAACATTTTGATATAGAAGCCTTGTATATCAAGATGAAAAACAAAAACTATCGAGTTAGTCGTGCTACTTTATATAATACAATAGAGTTGCTTTTAGATTGTGCTTTGGTACGAAAACACCAATTTGGACAAAATCAAGCACATTACGAAAAATCATACTTCGATAAACAACATGATCATATTATTATGACTGATACTGGAGAAGTGATCGAGTTTTGTGATCCTCGTATTCAAACCATAAAAAAAACTATAGAAGAAATTTTTGATATAGAAATTACCAATCATTCTCTATATTTCTACGGAAATAAAAAAACATAAACACTTTACTACAACATTAAACTAACTACAAACAACAACATAATGACCGTAGATTTATTACTAGGATTACAATGGGGAGATGAAGGAAAAGGAAAAATAGTAGACGTACTAACATCTAAATATGATATAATTGCTCGTTTTCAAGGTGGTCCAAATGCTGGGCATACTTTAGAATTTGACGGAATAAAACACGTTTTGAGAACAATACCTTCTGGAATTTTTCACGATAATAATATCAATATAATTGGAAATGGTGTTGTGATTGATCCAGTAGTTTTTAAAAGTGAAATAGATGGTTTAGCAAAGTTTAATTTAGATATTAAAAACAAATTAATCATTTCTAGAAAAGCACATCTTATACTTCCAACCCACAGATTGCTTGATGCTGCATCTGAAACTGCTAAAGGAAAAGCAAAAATTGGATCTACCTTAAAAGGAATTGGCCCAACCTATATGGATAAAACAGGTAGAAACGGAATTCGTGTAGGCGATATTGAACTTGAAGATTTTGCAGTAAGATATAGAGCATTGGCAGACAAACATGAAGCGATGATTGCTTTTTATGATGTAGCAATACAATATAATTTGACAGAACTTGAAAAAGAATTTTTTGATGCTATCGAAGATTTAAAAAAATTGACTTTTATTGATAGTGAAGAATATTTATATCAAGCTCAAAAGGCTGGAAAATCAATTTTATGTGAAGGTGCACAAGGCTCGTTACTTGATGTAGATTTTGGAACTTATCCATTTGTAACTTCTTCAAATACTACAGCTGCTGGTGCTTGCACTGGTTTAGGAATTGCACCAAATAAAATAAAAGAAGTATTTGGTATTTTCAAAGCCTATACTACTCGTGTTGGTAGTGGACCTTTTCCTACCGAAGATTTTGAAGAAGCTGGAAATTTAATGGCTAGTGTTGGCAACGAATTTGGTTCTGTAACTGGAAGAAAGCGTCGTTGTGGATGGTTAGATTTAGTAGCTTTAAAATATGCAATACAAATAAATGGCGTTACACAATTGATGATGATGAAAGGTGATGTTTTGTCAGGATTTGAAACCTTAAAAGTGTGTACTTCTTACGATTACAAAGGCAAATCTATAGATCATTTACCTTATAATATCGAACCAGAAAATGTAACCCCAATTTATATAGAATTCAAAGGTTGGAAAGCCGATTTAACTGGTATGTCAACTTATGAAGAACTACCAATTGAACTTAAAAAATATATAGAATTTATAGAAAATGAAGTTGAAGTTCCTATTAAGATAGTGTCTGTTGGTCCAGATAGAAAACAAACCATTCTTAAATAATAAAAAAGCTGTTAGAAATTCTAACAGCTTTTTTTTCTAATTAAAAATAACAATAAACATTATTATTCTTTAATAAATTTCAATGTTTGAAATTCATTATTAATAGTTGCTTTTAAGAAATAAACCCCTTTTTCGATGGTAGAAACATCAATTTTATTAGCTACTTTTTCAAATGAATTTATTTGTCTTCCGTTTATATCAAATATAGAAATTGCATCTATTATTGCTTTGGTATCAATTGAGATATAATCCTTTACAGGATTAGGAAATATTGATATTTTCGAATCATTATTTGAAACTTCATCTGTTCCTAAAAAAAAATTTTGTGAAGAACATTCAGAATCTACAACAGTATCATAATTGCCATTTAATAATGCTTGATTTCGAATATAAACAAGTTGCTCAGGATCACAACAAACATAAGCTAAATTTGGATTTCCACTGAAATTAACATATTGCTCTGATTTAAAATTTTTGAGCTTCAAATTGGTTAAATTATTATTAGAACAACTTAAAACTTCTAAATTCTGAAAATTATTTAAATCTAAAGTGGTTATTTGATTATCTTCACAATATAAATTTTTAACATAATAAAGATTTCCAAAATTGATATTTTGAAGCAAATTGTTCTGTAGATATACATTCTCAAGATTAGGGTTATTACTTAAATTCAAACTTGTAATATTTGTATTACTTATATATAAATTAATTAATAAAGGTTGATTGGTTAAGTCTAATGACGATAAACTAATTTCACCAGCTGTAATATATCCGATATTAATTTCTATTAATTTACTACAATCTGAAATATCTAAACTAGGCAGATTTCCATAATAATTCAATTTTCTCAAGTTTGACAAATTATCAAGGTTTAAAGTATTTAATAAAGTTCCGCTTATTGATAATTCTCTCAAATTAATGTTATTTGATAAATTGACATTAGTGAGAAAACTTGTTTTTAATGTTAATTTCTTTAAATTTAGATTCATAGATACATCAAAAGTACTCAGATTACCATCATTCACTATTGAAGTTAAGTATAACTCTTCTAAAATTAACAAAGTTGGTTGATAAAAAGTTGTTAAGCTAATCGTTTGAATATACAAAACTTTCAGATTTGTAAAATATTGAAGACCTTGCAAATCTGTTATGTCGACATAATCAAGATTTAAAAAAGCAACATTCAATGCCTCGATATCACTTATCTCGTTATCGTTATTAGTATCAATATTGATAGCGTTCCCGTTAATATCTTTTGCAATACCATAGGTTGCGTCTGAAAGTAACAATCGTTCTTTAAATAAGGCATCATTAAATACAATTGTAGCACCAAAAGAATTTTGAAAAGCTATAAAGCTTAAAATTAGTAAAATTTTATTCATCGTTTTCCTAGTTATTAAATTAAAAAAGTTAGCATTTTTTTATAAAGTTATATAATATTATTACATCATAACTATCTTTATAACAATAATTTACAATATTTAACTTCTGTTTAATTGATGCTAATGTTATTAAGTAAAATGAACGATTTTTGTTAAACAAAATAAATTTGCATAAAAAAAACCATTTGAATTAAACTCAAATGGCTTTTAAAATAAAAATTAATTGTTTATTCCTTTAAGAATTTAAAAAATAAAGTATTAGAATTTGAATAAATTTTTGCAAAATACATTCCTTTTTTGAGTTCTTGAACTTCTAGTTTGTCTTCATTTTTTGAAAATGATTTTACAATTCTACTATTTAAGTCAAAAATTTCAATTTTAGAAAAATCAATTTTAGATTTAAAATTTATACAATCTTGAACAGGATTTGGATAAAATGAAACCAATTTGTTATTGAAATCAGCTGTATCTAAAGTTGCAGAAGTACAAGAACTACTACCAACTATAAAACAAGTTCCTACTTGACCCGATGGTACAACATAAAAAGTTACATTGTTATTTGGAAATAAGCCAGTTAAAGTATAACTCAAAACATTTCCAATAGGTCCAATAAAAATCAAACTACCATTATTAATACTATAATAACTAGTATAGGTAGTTGCTTCAATAACTGGTAACCAATTAAAAGTTATTGAATTTGGAGTTGTAACACCACAACTCACAATGGGTTGCAAAAGTGGTTTAATAATAAAATTAATAGTTGAAACAACTAAACCACAAGACAAATTAGAAACTGTATATGATATAATAGCATTTCCTGGAGCATTTCCAGTAACTAAACCCAAATTATCTACAGAAGCAATTGTAGGATTAGAACTTGTCCAAGTTCCACCAGAATATGAAGCACTTAATTGAGAAATTCCACCATAACATATATTTGAATTCCCAGTTATAACAATAGATGTAGGTTGATTAACAATTGTGATTATTACTGTACTTGTGTCATTTAAACATGGTGCAACACCTGTTACGGTATATTGAAAAGTACTAGTTGTTGTTCCAACTGATGGAGTAAATATACCTGTAACTGCACTAAAACTTCCTCCAGTTCCTGATGTTCTTGTCCAAATACCACTAGGATTGCTTACACCAGAAATTAAACTAAATAAATTTATTGTAGATGTACTAGTATCACAAACAGTCATACTACCATCAATACCTGCATTTGGTTGTGGAACTACATTAATTGTAACTAAACTAGTGTCATTAATACAAGGTGCAACACCTGATACGGTATATTGAAAAGTACTAGTTGTTGTTCCAATTGATGGAGTAAAAAAACCTGCAACTGCACTAAAACTTCCTCCAGTTCCAGATGTTCTTGTCCAAATACCACCCGTATCTGGTATACCAGAAAGCAAATTAAATAAATTTATTGGAGTTGTACTAGTTTCACAAACAGCCATACTAGCATCAATACCAGCTTGAGGTCTTTGAATTACTGTAATTGTCATTAATACTTCAATTGCATCTTGTCCTGAATTTGGTGTAAAAACATAAGTAGTTGTTTGCATTGTGTTTATTACAGAAGGCATCCAAGTTCCTGAAATTCCGTTTAATGAAGTTGTAGGTAATGGAGTAACTGGACTGAGTGAACATATAGGACCAATTGGGTCAAAAAGTGGTGTTATGGTTAGGTCTAATTTTTTTGTAAGTGCAGAAGTGTCCTTTTTTTCAAAATAAGATTTAATATTATTGGCTTGAGTTTGATAAGAAAAGAAAAATGCGAAAATTAAAAAGTAGCGTTTTTTCATTTTAAAAACTGTTTGTAGCTTGTAAAAATAAATAATATTTTGCAACAAACTCGTTTTAACTGAATTATTTAAATCCTTTTGCTTTCTTTTCCCAAAAATCTGACAATTCATCATAATCAACAGGAGTTGCCGATTCTTGTTTTATAAGTCGTCCTCTATTGAAAGCTCTGTAAAGTATTGTTTCTATAAGAAAATCTTCATTTACTTGATAAGGAGCATATTTGGTTTTGAGATTAATGTCAAATAATCGTGCTGTACTATTTGACCAAAATGCTTTCCAACCGCTTTTTAATTCTTTAATCAAATCAAAAGTAGAAATTCCGGTTTGTCGATATATTAATTTTACAAGAATTTGACCTTGTTTTCGAGAAAGTTTTTTGAGTTTTGCTTCAAATTCAGTATTCATATACTCTTCTGCAATTTTGAAATATTTTTTCTTTTCTCGATTTGTTGTTAATACTGACATATTTTTATTCAATATTACCAATCTTTCTGCGGCAACTTTTGCATATGGGTATACTTTATACACTCTATTTTGAAGCAAAAGAAACTGTTTTTTTGCTTCTGGATCTAGATGTTCTTTATAAACTATAATTTCCTCTAACTCAATGGGTTCAGAAAGTGTATCCGATTCTTTTAAAACATATCCCATTTTGGTTGTATCTTTTTCAATTACCTGTGCATTTCCAGATATTGAAAATAGAAAGAGGAAAAGTAATAAAGAAAATAATTTCATATCGAAAATTTAAATGTCAAAATTATAAAATTAGTATACAACTGTAATGCCAAATTTATAATTTAGCAAAAAAAATATTTTATGAGTTCAAAATCAATATTAAAAAAATCTTCAATTGATTTTTTAGAAACCTATTTAAATAATGCTTCTCCTACTGGATTTGAAAATGAAGGGCAAAAAATTTGGATGAATTATTTAAAACCTTATGTAGATACTTTTATTACAGATACCTACGGAACAGCAGTTGGGATAATCAATCCAGATGCAAAATATAAAGTTGTAATTGAAGGTCACGCAGATGAAATAGCTTGGTATGTAAATTATATTACTGATGATGGTTTGATATATGTAATTAGAAATGGTGGTTCAGACCATCAAATTGCTCCTTCAAAACGAGTAAATATACATACCAAAAACGGAATCGTAAAAGGAATTTTTGGATGGCCTGCAATACATACTAGAAATAGAGCCAAAGAGGAAGCTGCAAGAATAGACAATCTTTTTGTAGATTGTGGATGTAGCACCAAAGATGAAATCGAAAAATTAGGGATTCACGTAGGTTGTGTTATTACTTATCCTGATGAGTTTATGATATTGAATAATGATAAATTTGTTTGCCGTGCAATTGATAATAGAATGGGCGGATTTATGATTGCAGAAGTTGCAAGACTTTTGACAGAAAACAAAAAGAAATTGCCTTTTGGTTTATATATCGTAAATGCAGTTCAAGAAGAAGTTGGTCTTCGTGGTGCAGAAATGATTACCAATACTATAAAACCAAATATTGCTATCGTGACAGATGTTTGTCATGATACTACTACACCAATGATCGACAAGAAAATCGAAGGTGATCTTAAAATTGGTCGTGGACCAGTTATTGCATATGCACCAGCTGTGCAAAATAAATTGAGAGAATTAATTGTTAACACGGCAGAAGAAAAGAAAATTCCGTTTCAACGTCATGCTTCATCAAGAGTAACAGGAACAGATACAGATGCATTTGCTTATAGCAATGGTGGTGTTGCCTCAGCTCTTATTTCTTTGCCGTTGCGTTATATGCACACAACAGTAGAAATGGTTCACAAAGACGATGTTGAAAATGTTATAAAATTAATTTACGAATCGCTTTTAAAAATTGAAAAAGACGAAACATTCTCTTACTTCAAATAAAAAAAAATGAGGAAGCTTTATTTAAAAGGCTTCCTCGTTTTTAATAATATATTAAGTTTAATAATTATCTTTTAAGAAATTTAAAACATTAAGCTCTATACGATCATTTATATTAGAAATATCCGCTTTTACGAATTTTTCACCTAAAATATTTTCATACAATTCTATATACCTTTCAGAAACAGATTGAATATATCCATCAGTCATGTTAGGAATTTTTTGACCTTCTTTACCCTGAAATCCATTTTCGATTAACCATCGTCTTACAAATTCTTTAGACAATTGTTTTTGTTCTTCTCCCCTATTTTGCCTATCTTGATAACCTTTTGAATAAAAATAACGAGACGAATCTGGTGTATGAATTTCATCTATTAAAACAATTTGTCCTTCTTTGGTTTTACCAAATTCATATTTTGTATCAACCAATATCAAACCTCTACTTGCAGCAATTTCGGTTCCTCTTTGATATAATGCTCTAGTATATTTTTCTAAAACGAGATAATCAAATTCTGATACAATATTTTTTTCTAGAATTGCTTCTCTAGAAATATCCTCATCGTGCGAGCCATTGTCGGCTTTGGTAGTTGGCGTTATTATAGCAGTAGGAAATTTATCATTCTCCTTCAAACCTTCTGGCATTGCAACACCACAAATCAATCTTTTACCAGATGCATATTCTCTAGCTGCATGTCCTGATAGATAACCACGAATGACCATTTCTACTTTAAAAGGTTCGCACAAATAGCCAACAGCAACATTTGGATCTGGAGTTGCAATCAACCAATTTGGTACAATATCTTTGGTAAGCTCCATAAACTTGGTTGCAATTTGATTTAGAATCTGCCCTTTATAAGGGATTCCTTTGGGCAAAACCACATCAAAAGCTGAAAGTCTATCGGTTGCCACCATTACCAGAAGCTCATCTTTGATAGTATAAACTTCTCGAACTTTGCCTCTATAAACTGATTTTTGATTCGGAAAATTAAAATTTGTAGTTGTAATTGTATTCATTGTAGTATTTAGTTGTGTTTTGCAAAAGTAGTTTGTTTACAATAGTTTAAAAAGAAAAAAATTAGCTATTTGTAATCTTTTTTATTTTTATTAACAACATATGTATTTAAACAAAAAATAAGTAAAATAAACATAACAAACCATAAAGGAATTATGGTAGTATTCCAACCCGGAATAACTGATGTCAAATTATCTATCATTACAACTTAATCATTATTTTCAATTTGTTTATAAGCATCAATAACTTTTTTAACCAATCTATGACGTACAATATCTTTATCATCTAGATATATAATACCAATACCTTCGACATCTTTGAGTACTAAAATAGCTTCTTTCAATCCTGAAATTGTTCGTCTTGGCAAGTCTACTTGTCCAGGATCACCAGTAATCATAAACTTGGCATTTTTTCCCATACGAGTCAAGAACATTTTCATTTGAGAATGCGTTGTGTTTTGAGCTTCATCAAGAATAACAAAAGCATTATCTAAAGTTCTACCTCGCATAAAAGCCAATGGTGCAATCTGAATAATTCCTTTCAATATATAATCTTCTAGTGATTGTGGTGGCAACATATCTCGCAAAGCATCATATAATGGTTGCATATATGGGTCGAGTTTTTCTTTCATATCACCAGGCAAAAATCCGAGATTTTCTCCAGCTTCAACAGCAGGACGAGTCAATATAATACGCTTGACTTGTTTTTCTTTCAAGGCTTTTACAGCCATTGCTACACCAGTATATGTTTTTCCAGTTCCTGCTGGACCAACAGCAAAAACCATATCATTTTTGTAGATAGTATCAACTAGTAATTGTTGGTTAGGAGTCATTGCTTTAATGATTTTACCTCCAATTCCGTGTACCAATATTTTATCATGATCTGGCATACGTTGCTCATCTTGAGCATTACTTTGTATGACTCTATCGATCACGTTATCATCAATTCGATTGTATCTACTAAAATGTTGCATCAATCTGTTGAATCTGATTTCAAATTCATCAAGTACTTCTTTCTCGCCAAATGCCTTTAATGTGGTGCCACGAGCAACAATTTTTAGTTTTGGATAATATTTTTTAATAGTTTCAAGATGTGAATCTTGAGCACCCCAAAAATCTTTTGGAGCGATGTCGCCTAGTTCTATGATTCTTTCGTTCAAAAGGAGTAGTATTTAATTAAAAAAAGTGTTTTATAATTATTAGCTTTGCATTTCTCAAATTTAAGATAAATTAAGTTTACGTTGTTGTAATAGTTATAAACAAAATTATGTCAATAATTACCCTTACTACCGATTATGGATTAAAAGACCACTTTGTTGGTACTTTGAAAGGAAAAATATTGTCTGAATATTCTGAAGCTACAATTATTGATATTTCGCATGATATTGACCCTTTTAATACTGCACAAGCAAGCTATAATATTGGCTCTGCATACAAAAGTTTCCCAAAAGGAACAGTTCATCTAATAGGTGTTGATGCCGAATTAAACAAAGAGAATCAACATGTTGCCATTGATTGGAATGACCACTATTTTATTGCTGCAGACAACGGAATACTCAGTATTCTTATACAAAAAATTGTGCCAAAGAAAATGGTCGCTATTAATATTCACGATCGTTTATCTGTAGATGCTACAGATTTGGATGTTTTTGTAAAAGTAGCTTGTCATATTGCTAAAGGTGGTTTGCTCAATGTAATTGGAAAAGAAATTACAGCACTAAAACAAGTAACAGAATTGCAACCTGTAGTTTCTTCTGATAAAAATTCTATAAAAGGATATGTTATATATATTGATCATTTTGGAAATGTTGTAACCAATATCACTAAACAATTGTTTCTTGAGGTTGCAAAAGGAAGACCTTATGAAATTCCTATGATGCAACTTAGAAATCAAAAAAAATCTAGTACTATAAAAAATATTTGGGCAAAATATTCTGATATTGCAAGCTCTAAAAGTTATGATCTTAAAAATTATGAAGGTGATAAACTTGCAATTTTTAATGAAGCTGGATTTCTTGAAATTGCCATTTTCAGAAGCAATCCTATGAATTTGGGTAGTGCTTCAAGTTTACTTGGGTTGGGTTATCGTGATGTTATAACTATTAATTTTTTATAAAATATAATATATGTTTGTTAGAATAGTAAAAATGAGTTTTCACGAAGAACATATTCCTGCATTTTTAGAAAATTTTGAATTAATAAAAAACAAAATACGAAATTCAGAAGGAAATCGTTTTCTAGAATTGTATCAAGATAAATACAATAATGGTATTTTCTTTACCTATAGTTATTGGGAAACCGAGGATGATTTGGAAAATTATAGAAAATCAAAATTGTTTTATGATGTCTGGACATTTACAAAAAAACTATTCAATGCCAAACCAGAAGCTTGGAGTGTTGATAAATTAGTGAGTTTAAATTAAAAATATGAAAGCAATTGCATTACGGGAAATAAAATCTTTTTTTGGGTCACCAATTGGATATTTGGTTATTGCCTTATTTCTAATCATCAACGGATTATTTCTCTGGGTTTTTGAAGGAGAATATAATATTTTAAATAGTGGTTTTGCAGATTTAACCCCTTTTTTTACCATTGCTCCTTGGGTTTTGATATTTTTAATTCCAGCTGTAACTATGAGAAGTTTCTCAGACGAAAAAAAACAAGGTACACTCGAGTTATTACTAACCAAACCATTAAGTTTATGGCAGATTGTTAATGGTAAATTTCTTGGTTCGTTTATTCTGATTGTAATTGCATTAATTCCTACATTACTATATGTATATGTTATTTCAAGTCTTGGTATGCCAGAAGGAAACATCGATTTGGGCAGTATAATGGGTTCCTATTTTGGCTTATTATTTCTAATTGCTGCCTATTCTGCAATAGGAATATTTGCGTCTACATTATCAGAAAATCAAATTGTTGCTTTTATAGTATCGGTTTTTTTATGTTTCTTTTTTTATTTTGTTTTTGATGGACTAGCAATTTATTTACCTTTTCTAGAAAATTTTATTTCTTCTTTAGGAATGCAAAATCATTTCAAAAGTATGAGCAGAGGTGTTATAGATACTAGAGATATTTTATATTTTGTAAGTATAACTATTGCATTTCTTTTTATTACTGTTTTTAAATTAAAATCGTTAAAATTCTAATGCTACAAACAAAATATAAAAATCTAAAAAATGTACTCTTTACCATTACTATCCTATTGATTGTAAACGGAATTGGAAATTATTTTTTTCATCGATTTGATTTAACCAAAGACAAAAGATATACTCTATCTGAAACCTCTTTGGGAATCATAAAAGATGTGAAAGAACCTCTCATAATTGATGTTTTTCTAAAAGGACAATTTCCGGGAGAATTCAAAAAATTACAAACAGAAACACAGCAAATATTAGAAGAATTTAAGGCTTATAATAAAAATATAACTTTTCAATTTGTCAATCCAATCGAGAAAGAAGAAGAACGTGATACCATTATTCAATCGTTTTTAGAACGAGGATTAACACCTGTAAAAGTCACTTTAGACGATAAAGGAAAACAAACACAAGAAGTAATTTTTCCATGGGCAATTGCTACATATAGTGGCAGAAGTGTTAAAATTTCATTATTAAAAAACATAATGAGCGCATCAACAGCTGAGAAAATAGTGAGTTCTGTGCAACATTTAGAATATGCTTTTGCCAATGCTATAAATACAATTGAAAAACCAAAACAAAAGAAAGTCGCTGTCATAAAAGGTAATGGTGAGTTACGTGATATTTTTATGGCTGACTTTATCAAACAAGTACGAGAGAATTATTATATCGGCACTTTTACATTAGATTCGGTTGCAAAAAAACCTGTTGAAAGTTTGGCTTATCTCAAAAAATACGATCTAGCTATAATTGCAAAACCTACTGAGAAATTTTCTGATGAAGAAAAATTAGTACTTGATCAATTTGTTATCAATGGAGGAAAAACACTTTGGCTTGTAGACCAAGTAAATATAGAAATGGATAGTTTGTATAATGATACTGGTACAACTTTGGCATATCCTTTTGATTTGAATTTAAATGATATGTTTTTTAAATACGGAGTTCGTATAAATCCAACATTAGTTTATGATGTTATGGCAACTCCAATAGCACTTGCAACTGGAGAAAAAGGAAGCGCAACACAATATACACAATATCCTTGGTTTTATGCTCCATCTGTTTTTCCTACTTCAAAAAACCCAATAGTAAGCAATCTAGACGTATTAAAATTTGATTTTGTCAATGGAATTGATACTTTAAAAAACGGAATCAAAAAAACAATATTATTAGAATCTTCACCTTATTCAAAAAATGTTGGAACTCCAGTAAATGTTAGTCTTGATATGGTAACCGAAAGACCAGATCAATCAGAATTTAAAGGAAAAGGTATTATTCCTCTTGCTGTTTTATTAGAAGGAAAATTTCATTCAATGTATGAAAATAGAGTTTTGCCTTTTGCTGAAAAAAAATATCAAACTATAGGCAAAAAAAATAAAATGATTGTAGTTTCTGATGGCGATATTATCAAAAATCAATTGGATAAAAATTTTCAACCCTTAGAGTTAGGGTTTGATAAATGGACAAATAAATTCTATGGTAATAAAGAATTCTTGATGAATAGTGTCAATTATTTGCTAGACGATAACGGACTTATTAACATTCGAAGCAAAGAAGTTGCCTTGCCATTATTAGATAAAGAAAAAGTGTATGATAGTTACACGACTTCACAGCTTATAACTATCGGACTTCCAATTGTTTTTTTAGGAATATTTGGGTTTCTGTTTACACTAATGCGAAAAAAGAAATATAGTGTTTAATGTTAATAAAATTCTTTTTTAAATAAGGTAGTTTAAGATATATTTGTAAAATGTATATTGTTTCTTAATAGCGGTATACTTAAAAAATTAGAAGAAAAATGAAATTTATAGTATCGAGTTCGTATTTATTAAAACAATTACAAGTTTTAGGAAGTGTTATTAACAGTAGTAACACCTTACCTATTTTAGATAATTTCTTATTTGAATTAGAAAACAATACCCTAACTGTATCTGCTTCTGATTTAGAAACTACAATGTCGGCAACCTTAGAAATAGATTCTACAAGTAAAGGAAATGTTGCTGTACCTGCAAAATTATTGTTAGAAATTCTTAAAACATTTCCAGAGCAACCACTAACTTTTACTGTTGAAGAAAATAGTACAATAGAAATTAGTTCTAATTCTGGTAAATATGCTTTGGCATATGCTCCAGGAGAAGAGTTTCCAAAATCTGTAAATTTAGATGAGCCGTCCACAACATTAATTCCAGCAGATGTTTTAGCAACAGCAGTTAGCAAAACGATTTTTGCAGCAGGTAACGATGATTTGCGTCCTGTTATGTCTGGAGTATTTTTTCAATTTTCGCCAGAAGGATTAACTTTTGTTGCTACAGACGCACACAAACTTGTAAAATATGCAAGAAGTGATGTAAAAGCATCTCAAGTAGCTGATTTTATTATGCCCAAAAAACCTTTAAACATTTTAAAAAGCATATTAGGAACATCTGATGCCGAAATTAAAATAGAATATAACGATTCTAATGCTACTTTTTCTTTTGATAATTATGTATTAATGTGCCGATTGATTGATGGAAAATATCCAAATTACGAAGCCGTTATACCAAAGGAAAATCCAAATAAATTAATGATTGATAGAATTCAGTTTTTAAATTCTGTTCGTCGAGTTGCTATTTTCTCAAACAAAACAACACATCAAATAAGATTAAAAATTGCAGGAGCAGAATTAAATATTTCTGCAGAGGATATTGATTATTCAAACAAAGCTGAGGAAAGATTGACTTGTGATTATCAAGGAGATGATATGCAAATAGGGTTTAATTCTCGTTTCCTAACAGAAATGCTAACCAATTTGCAATCTGATATGATTCAGCTAGAAATGTCTTTACCGAATCGTGCCGGAATTCTTACACCTGTAGATGGTTTAGAAGAAGGAGAAACTGTTACAATGCTTGTTATGCCAGTGATGTTGAACAACTAAAAATATAATTAACTAACTCAACCTTAAAAACCGTCTTAAATATTTTTTGACGGTTTTTTTATTTTATTTTTGTTAAACTAATATTAAGGATTTTCCGAAAATCCATAAGAGTAGGGCAAACCAAAATTTATAAAAAAATGAAAAAAAATTTACTTGCAATTATTGTAACTATTGGAATGATTACAATGGCAAATTCACAAAAATTAGATAAATTTGGGGCAGATTTAGCTAAAAAATCTCTTATGGGAAAAGAAATTAGAATTCCATATACTGATTTAACTAGTTATTTTGGCTACATAAAACCAGGTTCAAAACCAGATGAAGTAAAAGCAGGGAAAAAAATGTATTATATATATGTTTGGATTCCTCTTGCAGCACCAGAAATTGGAATAAGAATGATTTCTCCAGCACCTGATTCTGTTAAAGCTACTGAAAAAGATTATATTTCTTCTGATTACACAGCAAATTCAACAGATACTTCAAATTTTTTTGACACTTGGATTACTTTTGAAAGAGCTGAAGGAATTTTAAAATTAGAAGATGTTGCTTCTAAATCTAAAACTGCAAAATGGACTATAATAGATTCTAATGATGATTCAAGTGAAATGCCAGCTCAACCATCTGGAAGTAAATATAACTCTTTAATGAGAATATCAAGTGATACTTCAAATCCTACCAAATCAATCGTAATGGGATTATATAGAATTGGATTTACTACTTATAAAACTGGTGAAGTACAAGGGAGTTTTTTAGCTCAGCTTGGTGCGCCAATTAAACTTCCTGGTGTTGCAATTGCAGTAAAACCTGAAGACTTAGCAACAGCTGCAAAAAAATAAATTTAGAAAACTCAAATTATTATATCGCAAATTTAAATATTTAATTTGCGGTATTTTTTTTATTCGTGCAAAACTAAAACAGGGATATCGATATTTTTTGACATTTTTTCAGTGAAACTAGTTGTAAATAAATCAACAAAAAAACTTTTTTTATATGTTTTCATTGCTAAAATATCAATATTATTATGATCGATAAATTCAATAATCGACTCTTTAACATCGTCATTTGGTATCACAAAAAAGAAAACTGGTTCATGTTCAAACTCATTTTCCCA
This sequence comes from Flavobacterium sp., assembly GCA_043744095.1. Lineage (GTDB taxonomy): Bacteria > Bacteroidota > Bacteroidia > Flavobacteriales > Flavobacteriaceae > Flavobacterium. The sequence continues at coordinate 2,310 of JAYTVI010000180.1, read as the reverse complement.
ATCTGCTATTGAATCATTTGTAATATCTGAATATTTAGTTTTAACATATAAACAATGAACAATTGCGTTTGTTTTTTTTGCAATAGCAATTACATCTCGTAATGCATTTTTATCTTTTTGTCTAAAGCGAGTTGTAAATCCAATTTTCTCAATTTTATGATACTTAGCATCTTTTGGTATACTTAATAGAGGTACTGAAACAGTATGCAAAACATCTCCAGTAATAGTGCCAAAAAAGAAATCTGACCAACCACTTGCGCCAGATGTACCCATAACTACAAAGTCTATTGCATCTTTTTTTATACAATCATTTATATTCGAAATCAAATCGCCTTCCATTAATCGATGAGAAATAGCAATATGTTCTAACTTTCTTTCTTCTGCAATTGCTCTTAATTTTGGAATTTCATCTTTGAATTTTTCAAATTTAGACAATTCTAATGAATCAAAAAGATCTTGATAATTATCCGGATAATATTCATTGCTTATTATGGGTAACTCAAAAGTATGTAGTAAAATCAAATCGGCTTTAACTATTTTTGCTAATTCTAATGCATATACAAAAGCATTGTTTGCTACTTCAGAAAAATCTGTTGGAAAAAGTATTTTTTTCATAAAAAACTAGTATTAATTAATATATTAAAGTTAAGAAAAAACAAGCAATTAATTACTATAAAACGATATCTTTTCATTAAATATTAATAATATTATTGAATTTTTAATTTTAAAAGTGATAAAATAAATTCTAGAATAAACTAAGTTCTAATTTGTAACTTTGCAAAAAAATAAAAAATGTTACCACAAGATACAATAGTTGCCTTAGCTACACCTTCTGGTGCTGGTGCAATTGCAATAATTCGGATTTCTGGTCCAGATGCTATTGTAATTGGAAGTTCCGTTTTTTTATCAATAAAAAGAAAAGATTTATTAAAACAAAAAACACATACTTTACATCTAGGTCATATTATAGACGGAGATAAAATTATAGATGAAGTTTTAGTTTCAATTTTTAAAGGAACAAATTCCTATTCGGGAGAAAATACAATTGAAATATCTTGCCACGGTTCAACATATATACAGCAACAAATTATTCAATTATTGCTTAGAAAAGGATGTCGAATGGCAAATGCAGGAGAATTTACACTTCGAGCATTTCTAAACGGAAAACTCGATTTGTCTCAAGCCGAAGCTGTTGCTGATTTAATTTCGTCAGACAATGAAGCGTCACATCAAATAGCAATGCAACAAATGCGTGGCGGATTTAGTAACGAAATAGCAAAATTGCGTGAAGAACTTTTAAATTTTGCTTCCTTAATAGAACTCGAATTAGACTTTGCTGAGGAAGATGTAGAATTTGCAGATAGAACCCAATTCAAAGAATTGTTAAATAGAATTGAATTTGTTTTAAAACGATTAATCGATTCTTTTGCAGTTGGAAATGTAATCAAAAATGGAATTCCAGTAGCAATTGTTGGAGAACCAAATGTTGGAAAATCTACTTTGCTCAATGCATTATTAAATGAAGAACGAGCAATTGTTTCTGAAATTGCCGGTACAACACGTGATACAATTGAAGACGAATTAGTCATTGGAGGAATTGGTTTTCGATTTATAGATACTGCAGGAATTCGGGAAACAAAAGATGTTGTTGAAAGTATTGGTATTAAAAAAACCTTTGAAAAAATTGAAAAAGCACAAGTGGTTTTGTATTTGGTTGATGGTTGTCGGTTGTCAGTTGTTGGTTCTCAGTTGACGGTTGACGGGACACTAGACAACCTAATTATTGAAATCAACAAAATCCAAAATCAGTTTCAACAGAAACCAATTGTAATTGTAATCAATAAAAAAGACCTAATTTCCACAGACGCTCTATTCACAATAAATAAAAAACTGACAACCAACAACCAACAACCGACAACTATTTACATTTCAGCAAAAAACAATATCGGAATTGACGATTTAAAAAATCAACTCCTCTCGTTTGTAAATACTGGTGCATTGCGAAACAATGAAACCATCGTTACTAACACACGTCATTATGATTCGCTTTTAAAAGCCTTAGAAGAAATTACAAAAGTAAAATTTGGACTTCAAACCAATTTATCATCAGATTTGATGGCAATTGATATCAAAGAAGCTTTATATCATTTCGGAATGATAACAGGACAAGTGACTAATGATGAGTTACTTGGGAATATTTTTGCAAATTTCTGTATCGGAAAGTAATTATTTAATCAATATTTTTTTTATAATACTTTTATCTTCAAATGTGATTCTAGCAAAATAAATTCCAGAATCTAAATTAATTTC
>JAYTVI010000179.1:0-3938 GCA_043744095.1 Flavobacterium sp. | reverse complement strand
CTTTAAGTGTAAAAAAATGGAACAAATAGTTGATTTTTCACAGCCAAGAATTATACAATTGCCTAAGATAAGCGATGCTAGAGGCAATTTGTCGTTTATGCAAAATACAGATCAAATTCCTTTCGAAATCAAAAGAGTTTTCTGGATTTATGATGTTCCTGGTGGAGAAACTCGTGGCGGACACGCATTTAAAAAACAACAAGAAGTAATTATTGCCATTAGCGGAAGTTTAGATATTGTAGTTATAGATGCTTTAGGTATCGAAACTAAGTTTTGTTTGAATCGTTCTTATTTTGGTTTGTATATACCACCTATGCATTGGCGACAATTAGAAAATTTTTCGACCAATTCAGTTTCAGTTCACCTTTCTAATTCAGGATTTATTGAAGATGATTATATAAGAGATTTTAATCAATTTAAAAACTCAAAATAAAGATGAGAAATTCAACGGTTTTTGATTGTTCAGTAATAACGTTACCAAAAAACCATCAATTAAATGGGAATTTAACTTCTGTAAATAACGGAATCGAAGTACCATTTGACATCAAAAGAGTTTATTATTTATATGATGTTCCCGGAGGATTTAGTCGTGGAGGTCACGGACATAAGGATTTGCAACAACTCATAGTCGCCTTAAGCGGAAGTTTTGACCTCATTGTTGATGACGGAAATGTAAAAAGAACTATTCATCTTTCTAGACCAAATATGGGCGTTTATATGCCATCAGGATTATGGAGAGAATTAGATAATTTTTCAAGTGGTTCTATCTGTTTTGTATTAGCTTCTCATGAATATGATGAAGAAGATTATTTTAGAAATTATCAAAATTTTGTAGAATGGAAATCCACGAAGTAGATGCTATTGCCTATGCTGAAGCATTCTCAAAACCTTCACAATTTTTCAATTCGGCAGCTTTTAATGCTGTTAATCATTACAAATGTGATAAAGTTTTCTATCTTCTATTTAAGGATACAAAAATCAGACTCGGAATCATTTTTGGATTGCGAAATAACAAATTAAATTCTCCATTTTCAGCACCTTTTGGAGGTTTTGAATATAGCAGCGAAGACATACGTTTGCAACAAATAGATGATGCAATTCAAGCATTAATCAATTGGGCAAAAAATAATCAATTTGAAGGAATCAAAATTGTTTCTCCATCTTTTTTTTATAATAATAATTTTTTAAATAAAATTTATAATTGTCTTTACAGAGCAGATTTTGAAAAAGCAAATGTTGAATTGAATTATCAATTTCCAACCTCTAAAATAGACGAGAATTATCAAAATACGATTTGGTATAATGCCAAAAAAAATCTGAAAAGATCTTTACAATCCGGTTTGAAATTTGCAAAATTAGATTCGTCTGAAGGAAAAATAGCTTATGATGTAATAGCACAAAACAGAGCATCTAGAGGTTTTCCTTTACGAATGACTTGGGAACAAGTTGCAGAAACAATGCAAGTTATTATCATTGATTATTTTGTAGTTCAAAAAGAAAATACAGCTGTTGGTGCAGCAGTAATTTTTCAAGTTGCTCCAGACATTGTTCAAGTGGTATATTGGGGAGATTTGCCTGAGTATTCTGAATGTAAAACTATGAATTTTTTATCCTACAATATTTTTAATTATTATAAAGAACAAGGAATAAAAATCATAGATATTGGTCCATCAACCGAAAACTCAATACCAAATTATGGTTTGTGCGAATTCAAAGAAAGCATCGGTTGTGATATTGCAATAAAAACCGAATTTTATAAAAACCTGAATTAATGTTTATCGTCAATCCAGATACTTTTTTATTGCCAACATACAGAATAAGTCCCTTCAGAACAGAAGATATTGCTACTAATGCACTAATGACTCAAGATGATTATGCTAGAAATTATTTTGACAATAGATTTGGAAAAGAAAACTGGAGCTACACTTATAATGGTCGTGAAGCTATTAGTTTGGCACTCGAACACTATAATTTGCAACCCAATGATATAGTAACGATTCTAACAACATCAGAAAATTTCTATATAAGTTCTTGTGTTACCAAAGAAATAGAACAATTCTGTAAGTGGAATAGAGTAATCAAACCAGAAACAAAAATTGTCTTTGTAAATCACGAGTTCGGATATCCTCATCCAGCAATGGAAGAAATTGTAGCTTCAGGATTACCAATTATAGAGGATTGTTGCACTACCTTTTTTAGCCAAGATAAAAAGGAAAAAATAGGAAAATACGGCGATTTTTCAGTGTATAGTTTTCCTAAATTCTTTCCGATACAAATTGGTGGTATAGTAGTTTCTAACAAAAATATTTTATTAAAAAAAAGTCGAATACTTGATGAAAACCAAGTTCAATATATCCAAAATACAATTTCATTTCATCTAAAAAATGAAAATGAAATTTTAAAAAAGAGAAATGAAAATTTGGAGTTTGCAATTGATCAATTTTCAAAATTAGGATTTACGACACGATTTGAAACTAAAAAAAACACTATACCATCTGCATTACTTTTAAATAATAATAATATTATTAAGAACTTAAGTAGCTTGAAATTATTTTTAAACCAAAACGGGATTCAAAATAGTGTATTCTATGGTGAAGACGCATTTTTTATTCCCATACATCAGAATTTGCAACCAATCGATTTAGATTATTTTATACACCTCATTACACTTCTTATCAACCTTTAAATTAAGTCAATTATGTACAACAAAGCCGATTATCAATTAAATTATCAAAATCTTACTTTTGAAAATCATCTTAGAAGTTTTAGGATGTATTATATTGTAAAATATTTAAAGTCAATAAATGCTAATAAAATTTTAGAAATTGGTTGTGGAAACGATCCGATTTTTGAGATTTACAAAGACTTCCAAGTTATGGATGTAATCGAACCTGGAGACTATTTTTATGAAGATACCAAATCTAAAATAGGTAACAACACAAAAATTTCTATAACCAAAGGCTACATCGAAGATGTTTATGAAGATTTTAAAAAAGAGTATGATGTTATAGTCATTGGAGGATTTCTTCATGAAATTGATAATCCAGAAGCAATATTAGCAGCTATAAAAAATATTGTAAAACCTCATACTATTGTTATTACTTATGTTCCAAACGCCAATTCGTTTCATCGATTATTGGCTGTAGAATCTGGTATTATTGCTACAAATTATGAATTTTCAGAAAATGACAAACTTTTCGGACGAAGAAATGTTTTTAATTCTGCTTCATTGAGTAGTTTGTTTGTTAATAGCGGTTTTTTTGTCACAAAAACCGAAACCTATTTTATCAAACCATTTACTCACGAACAAATGGATTCGCTCCTTAAATCACCTTTTTTTTCTGAAGAAATTCTATTAGGATTGTACAAAATGGCAAAATATATGCCCGATTTGGGTTGTGAACTTTTTCTTGCTGCAACAGGAATTTTTTAATTGCAAATAATACTCTTAAAATAATTATTGCAGATAATTATTTAAACAAAAACAAAAACCAAAAAACCACAAAAATGCTTACATCAAACATTAACTTAGGAAAAAATATTCGAGTCGAAAAATCATCAAGTATCAATAATATAAAAATTGGAGATAATACAAGAATTGCAGGAAATGTTAAAATATTTGGTTCAAAAGATCATATATTAGAACTCGGACAAGAAAGTTATATAGGACTTAATTGTTTTATTGACGGATTCAATGCAAAAGTAACAATTGGTGATTATGTAAGTTTTGCACCCAATGTAAATCTTATTTCAGGATCAGGACCAAATGCCTCTCTTGTTATGCAAAAAATTTTCCCAATTGTTCGAGGTGCTGTAAAAATTGGAGACCATTCTTGGATTGGAGGAAACTCAACCATTATGCCAAATGTATCTATTGGTAAATATTGCGTTATTGCTGCCAATAGCTTTGTCAACAAATCTTTTCCTGATTATTCTAT
>JAYTVI010000178.1:0-3955 GCA_043744095.1 Flavobacterium sp. | reverse complement strand
GCGCTGTTAGCATTATTACAGATGTTAATGTACCAATATTGCTAACAATTTCAAAAGAGCTAAACCCAACTTCGCACCCTTTTATATTGCCACCAGTTGTACTATTGGAGATTTCTAGACCTACATTTACAACAAAATTGTAATTGTTTCCACATTCATCTATAATAAGTAATGTATAATTTCCTACGGGTGTATTTTCTATTGTGAATTCTATAGCATTATCACTATCAATATAATAAAGATGTGGAAGGGGTAAACTATATTCAATGGGAGCATTGATAATTGTTACTGATGATAATTTAATTTCCAATATATCATAAGGCAATTTTTCAAGTGTTTCTTTTGCTGAAGTAATAAAAATTGATCCATTTACAATTGTACAATTTGTTTGAGACATTGTAGAAACTCTTATTGGAAGCAATCTAGTTGATAGAACCTCAATGTCAAAAGAATAAGGACGACCACATGTGTCTAAACCAATTATATGATAAAAACCAGCAGGTGCAAAAATTTGAAGCATACCATCGATTATATTTGGTGAAGCATCATAAGGAAAAGGAAATCCAAATTCTAAAGGACCACTTATAATAATTGCAGTTGCTATTGTAATACTTATGGATTCTGTACTAGGTATGTTTATATAACTTGCATTATAACAAGGATTTTCTGTTTTTGTAATATTATAACTTGTGCTAGGTGTTTCTAAATCTATTGTATTTTGAAAAGATCTTCCACAAGCATCTGTTACTTTTATTACATAGTCACCACTAGGCATTTCATTATTTCCTATTGGGCCATAATTAAAACTATTTATTGGGTGTAATGTGCTAAAATCTGTTGGGTTAAAACCAGCCGGACTACTAATAAATTCTACTGTAACTGGCAAAAAATAATTACAAAGATTAATTTTTATATCTTTATAACAATTAAAACCATCATCAAGTCCAACCTCTAATTTGTTTTTAACAGGATTGTCATTCAAATTATATTCTAAACTACAACCATCTATTATTTTAATATTATAACTATAGGTAATATCTTGAAAGTAAGGAAAATTTAGGACACTTACATTAAGCTCTTCACTTAATTCTGATGTAATTACTTGTGTTAATATTATTGGCGTGCCATTATTTGGAGGAAAAACTGTTATTTCTATATTTAAAGGGAATAGATAATTGGTGCCGAGCGTTTTTTTTATTATAAAATTCCCTGATGTTGTATTGCAATCAATAAGTTTACATTTTAATTTAATTGCACCTATTATTAAATTTGGTACAGGAGGTGTTCCTTGAACGATAGTTACTGTTTGTACAATTGCTTCACCACAAGTATCATATATTCTTATTATATATTGACCAATTGTTAATCCGGTGAAAGTATTCGAAGATTGTGATTGTGACAATATTGGTCCATCAATAATTTCATAGGATACTGGATTGCCTTGAGTAGTAATTAATACAATTGAGCCTGTAGTCTCACAAGCTGGTACATTTGTAACTTGCGGCGTGATTATTAAATTTTCTATAAGATCTACAATTACAACATCTTCTTGTTGTGTATTGCTTAAATTTCCTAAGGATTGTAAAGCAACAACGCGATAATTACCAGCATTTAAACCCGTAATTGAATTTCCCGATAATACTGCAAAAGTTGTTGAAGTATTTGGAAGAAGATAAATACTATACAAAATTATTGCACCTGAAGAAACACTAGAAACATTAAAAGTTAACGAGCCATTTCCGGTACAAGTTTCATCGGAGTGACTGACAGTAAGATTAAAATTTGATAATTGCGAAAAGGTTTCTTGAGAAAATAAGAGCACAAATAGAAATATAATTTTATAAAAATAAACTAGTTGGCTATTAGAAATCATAAAACTAGGCTTAAAAAAAAATTATACTATAAAAACATCTAATGGCGTTATTTAATATTTTAATATTCTTAAAACAAAGTTAACATTTATTTTGATTATCAGCTAAATGAATTTGAATTAGATAAAAAATGCTCCAAAAAGCAGTTACTTTATGGAGCATTTTAATAATTAATTTTAGATTTTTTTTTTAATTGGCTTACTATACCTTTTATTTCTTGTTCTTTACTTTTAGGATAAATTAGTAAAACATTATCCTTGTCTACAATTATAAAATCTTCTAATCCATCAATAATAACGAGTTTGTCTTTTGCAGTACTAATAATATTACTAGATGAGTTATTGAGTAAAACAGTAGCATTTACAACAGCATTATTATTTTTGTCTTTATCAAGTTTTTCGTGCAACGAACCCCAAGTTCCTAAATCATTCCAATCAAAAGTGGCAGGAAGAACATAAACATTTGTTGCGTTTTCCATTACAGCATAATCAATTGAAACATTTTCTGCCAAACCATAATTTTCTTCAATAAAAGATTTCTCAGAAACGGTATTATAGTCATCCCAACCTTTCATAAAGTGCGCATTCATTTGTGGTTGAAATTTTTCAAAAGCATTTGTGATTGCTTTTACACTCCATATAAAAATGCCGCCATTCCATAAAAAATTACCACTATCAAGAAACGATTTTGCAGTTTCATAATCTGGTTTTTCTCTAAATTGATTTACTTTTTTTATCGGATTTGAATCTGTTTTATCAAATTCAATATAACCAAAACCAGTATTTGGAAATGTAGGATGAATTCCTAATGTCATTAATGCATTTTCTGTCGAACAAAAATCAAAACATTGTTGCAGATTTCTTGAAAATTCATTTTCGTCCTCAATCCAGTGATCGCTTGGCGCAACCACCATAACAGCATCTGGATTTTGTTTCTGAATTTTTAAGGAAGCATACAAGATACACGGTGCTGTATTTCGCATTGCAGGTTCAAGTAAAACTTGTTCTTGTTTTACTAATGGTAATTGGTCTAGAACAATCTGATTGTATTTTTCATTTGTTAAAATCAAAATATTTTCAACAGGAATCAATTTTGATAATCGGCTAAAAGTTTTCTGAATCAATGTGTCTCCAGAACCCAACATATCGTGAAATTGTTTTGGAAATTCAGTTGTGCTAACTGGCCAAAAACGTGATCCAACTCCGCCAGCCATTAATATTGCATAATAATTTTTATTCATTTTATGAGATTTTTCTAATTAGGTAATAATTCTACTTCGGCATTCGGATTAAACAAATACATCCTTCCCGAATTTATTTCTATACATTCATAACGTTTGGTTCGCAAAGCTCCTTTTTTAAAAATCTTGCCATTATGAATTCTAAAAACACTATCATATGGAATTTCAAAAATATAATTTTTATCATTTTCTTTATCATATTGTTTAAGTACCAATGCTAATGTTGCATCTGAATCACTGCTAGCAGTAGGGTTTTTGAAATGCCTTGCTAATAATGGTAACAATTGATTTGGAAAAATTTCAGGTCTAATAAAAGGAATCATTAATCTCTGAAACGAATATTTCCATTCATTACCGTGTGGTTTTATGTTTCTTCCAAATTTTTCAAAAGCTACCAAATGCGATATTTCATGTATTAATGTAATCAGGAATTTGTATTTGTTCAAATTTGCATTGACTGTAATTTCGTGTTTGCCACTCAATCCTTTTCTGTAATCACCATGACGAGTAACACGTTCGTTAACTATTTTAAGATGAACCTCATTCATTTTAATAAGTTCAAAAACAGGATTTACTGCGTGTTCCGGAATATATTTTGCCAATGTTTCTATCATATATTATGGTGTGCTTGTTGAAACTTGTAATACTTTTCCGTTATAATATTTATTTCCAGTCAAAGCAAAATCAAAAATATACTCGGCCATTTCTTTTGCAGAAAGTGGTGCTTGATAATCTGGAAAAGCTTCGTTGAGCATTTCAGTATTAACAGCTCCAAGTGCCAAAACATTAAAACTTATTCCAATTTCTTTATATTCTTCTGCCAATAATTCTGAAAGTGTTATTA
>JAYTVI010000177.1:0-3965 GCA_043744095.1 Flavobacterium sp. | reverse complement strand
ATTATAAAGGAAGAGATTTACCTGATGCAACTTATTATTACTACATAAAATTTAAAACAAATGAAGAAAAAACAGGTTGGGTTTATGTGACTAGACCTTGGTAACTATCCTTTCAAATAGGCTTCTCTTACTTTTTTGAATAAATTTGATGAATAAACAAAGTCTACAACGGCTTTGTTATCTGTTCTAAAAATTTCTTCTTTAGTACCTTGCCATTCTTTTAAACCATTTTTAAGGAAAACGATGTTTTCACCAATTTCCATTACTGAGTTCATATCGTGACTGTTAATAACGGTTGTGATATTGTATTCTTCTGTTATTTCTTTAATCAAATTATCAATTAAAATTGAAGTATTGGGATCTAAACCTGAATTGGGTTCGTCACAAAATAAGTATTTTGGATTATTTACGATTGCTCTAGCAATAGCAACACGTTTCTGCATACCTCCAGAAATTTCAGAGGGTAATTTTTTATTAGCATCAATTAGATTGACTCTTTTTAAAACAAAATCTACTCTATCTTGAATTTCAGATTTTGAATTATTGGTAAACATTTTCAAAGGAAAACCAACATTTTCTTCAACAGACATTGAGTCAAAAAGTGCGCTTCCTTGAAAAACCATTCCAATTTCTGTTCGCAATTCTCGTTTTTCATCTGCAGATAATTCTGAATATATTCTTCCATCAAAGGATATTGTTCCTTTGTCTGGCGAATGAATACCAAGCAAACTTTTTAGAAGTACTGTTTTTCCTGAACCACTTTGCCCTATTATCAAATTGGTTTTTCCGGTTTCAAAAACAGTCGAAACACCTTTCAAAACTTTACTTTCACCAAATGATTTTTCTAAATTTTTTACTTCTATCATTTGGTTAATAATAATTGAGTTAATATATAATTGACAAGAATAATTGTTACGGCAGTCCAAACAAAGGATACTGTACTTGCTTTACCAACTTCGAGCGCACCACCTTTCATATAATAGCCGTGAAAAGAAGGAATAGTTGCCAGAATTAAAGCAAAAACAAATGTTTTTATAAAGGCATAAGCAATATGAAATGGTGTAAACTCTTGTTGAATACCACCAATAAAGTCAGTACTTGATGCAAAACCACCATAAACTGCTGCTACCCATCCTCCAAAAATTCCTAAAAACATACTTATTCCGATAACAAAAGGATACAAAAGGAGCGCAATAAGTTTTGGAAAAACTAAATAGTTTAACGAATTAACACCCATCACTTCAAGTGCATCAATTTGCTCAGTAACGCGCATAGTGCCTATACTTGATGTAATAAACGAACCCATTTTTCCAGCCATAATTATTGACATAAATGTAGGTGCAAATTCTAAAATAACCGATTGTCTTGTTGCAAAACCAATAAGATACTTTGGTATTAACGGATTGGTAAGATTCAAAGCAGTTTGTATAGCAACAACGCCACCAACAAAAAAGGAAATAAATGCAACGATACCTAATGATCCTATTATCAAATCATCGATTTCTTTAAAAATAAGATTTCGCATCACCGACCATTTGGTGGGTTTATTGAAAATTTCTTTCAACATCAAAAAATATTTTCCTATTTGAGAAAGGTATCGAACGAGCATCATAGTTTGAGAAATATTGTCAAAAATACTAAGAAGTTATGAGTTATAAGTTATGAGTTTTGTTTTTTAGACAAAAACAGTTTTTTTTTCATTTTTTGAAGTCTATAATTACGTATAAACTTAGCTTGTTCTTGAGTGACTAAAAGCTGTTTTTTTTCTGATTTGGCTTTCCAAAATCCTTTGATGTAATCCAGAAAAAGTAATGGTTTTTTCTTCATCATTGCCAATTTAGCAGATGCAATTGCAGTTATAAAAAACCCATATCCTAATCTATAAAAAGCTTCTCCTTGTTTGTAACGTGCTGTCTTATTGTAATTGGCTCCAGTAGGTTTGAGGTGTTTTACTTTTAGAGTTGGGTCTGTAATCACTTTCCAATTATAAAACTTACAAAGTAATTCATCTACAGTATCCCAACCCATTGCGGGTTTCAATCCACCTATTTGTTTGAAACATTCTTTTCTATAGGCTTTAAAAGCACCACGGATATGATCTTTATCGGTTAGATTCTCTAATATCCAATCTCCATTTTTCGTGATATAGGCAAATCCGCCAACCATACCTATCGTTTTGTCTGATTGAAAATGTTTGATAACAGTTTCGAAATAATTATTTGGAAAAATCAAATCGGCATCGGCTTTTACAATAAAATCGTAAGAATCATCTAAAGTTTCAAAACCTTTTTGAAAGGCTTGTATCACTTTACTTCCTGGCAGATGTATTGCATCCGAAGTAGTATTTACAATACTTATCAATGCATTTGAATTTGACAATGTTGAAATAATTTGTAATGTAGCATCCGTAGAATTATCATTTACAACAACAATTTTTTGTGGCAATAGAGTTTGTTGCAATAGAGATTGAATTGTTAGTTCAATAAAATCTTGTTCATTATGAGCAGGAATTACAATGTAGTATTTCATTTATTATTTAAAAAAACAAAATTAGTTAAATAAAAAAAAGGATTCCAAAAATGAAACCCTTTTTTAACTAATTCAAATTAAAAACAAAAAACTATTCGTTGTTGGCTACTTGTGATGTTTTTTTAACAAAAGCCTCTATATTGTCATATATTACAGGAATTACTTCTTTTCCTGTTTTATCAATAAATCCTAATTTATCTTTACTATCTTTAACCAATGACCAGTTTTTTCTAACCGAATCGAATTTTTCAACATTTACATATTTCACAGGAACAATTACATTTCCTTCATTATCTACAAATCCTTTAAGTCCTCCAGACTCTACCATCATCCAATCTTTTGAATATTCACCAAAATTTCCAACTTTATCATAAACAGGTGGTACAATTTCTTTACCTGAATCATCTATAAATCCGAATTTTCCACCTTTCTGAACCATTGCCCAACCTGGATTATAATATCCGTAATTATTTATTACTTCATATTTTGGTTCAACAATAATTTTTCCTGTTTTATCAATAAATCCATATAAACTGTTAAGTCCAACTTTTGACCAATTGGGATGTAATTTATCGAAATCATCAACAGATGTATATTTTGCTGGAATAATCTCGACTCCATTTTCATTGATTACTCCAAACTTATCGTCTGAACTTACAATAAATAATTTTTGACCAAAAGAGATGGTGCATAATAATAAGGCTACGCTTGTGTAAAGTACTTTCATAATTTGATTTGTTTTAAATTTAGGGACGTTTGTTTTCATTTACAAGACAATGATACAAATAAATGTCGATTAAAAACAAATATAATCGATGAATTACATTATTTTACTTTTTTAATATATATTTTTCTTACAAATATTAATTTAATTAGTATTGCAAATTAATAACATTAAATAGAAAATAAAGATAGTTCTACTTGTAATAGAAACTTTTGAAACAAAAAAAAAGGGATTCTTAATTAAGAGATCCCCTTTTTTTTGTTATTTATTACTTAATTCGAATCAGCGACAGCAGTTTTCTTTTTAGTAAAAGCTTCAATGTTGTCATAAACAACAGGTATTACTTCTTTTCCAGTTTTGTCAATAAATCCTAATTTATCTTTTCTGTCTTTTACTAAAGCCCAGTTTTTTCTAACTTTATCAAATTTCTCAATATCAACATATTTAACAGGAACAATTATGTTACCTTCTTTATCTACAAATCCTTTTAATCCTTCGGATTCTACAAGCATCCAATCTTTGTAATAATCTCCAAAGTTTCCTACTTTATTGTATACTGGAGCTACAATTTCTTTTCCTAATTCGTCTATAAAACCTATTTTTCCTTCTTTTTGAACCATTGCCCAACCTTCATTATAGGAATTATAATTATTAATGACTTCGTATTTTGGCTCAATAATAATTTTACCTCTTTTGTCGATAAAACCATACA
>JAYTVI010000176.1:0-3972 GCA_043744095.1 Flavobacterium sp. | reverse complement strand
TTATTCTGTCTATTTTGTTTTGTATTTCGCTCATTATTAAATTTTTCCTTCTTTTATTGTTATTGTATATTATAATTTGTTCCCGGACCAATACCGTTTTTTTGGATTAGGTTTTTTTCAATCAAATTGGGTAATATTCTTTTTATTGTAGGACTTGGTATTCCGAGTTTTTTAGCAATTTCACCCGATTTGCAACCGGCATTATTTTTTATAAAAGTTAGTATTACTTTTTCTTTTGAAGACAATTGATTTTCAATACCGCTATGTTGCAATTTGAGCATTAATTGTTCTTGTATGTTTTTAAGTGCATCAAAAAAGAAATTGTTCCAATCACTTACATTTTCGTTTGGTCGTTGGCTTTGGCAACTTCTTAAAACATTATAATATTCTGATTTTCTGTTTTCTATTTCGTGTTCAAAACTCACAAATTGTATCCAACTGTAACCATTTTTTAACAATAACAATGATGAGATCAATCTACTCAATCTGCCGTTTCCGTCTTGAAAAGGATGAATACTTAAAAATTCATAGGTAAATAAGGCACATTTTACGAGAGAATGAGTTTGGTAATCGTTATTGTACCAATAAATTAATTTCCTCATTGCATCTTCTGTTGGAAAACCTGCTTCTGTGGTTTGAAAAACGATTTGTTTTGTTCCGTCAGGAAAATTGGCTTCAACAGCATTGCTATGCTGTTTATAATTACCTTTGTGCCATTCGTCTTTTTTGCTTTGTTTTAGTAAAATGTTATGTAGATTTTTTATACTATTTTCAGATATTTCAATAGATGCAAAAGATTGAGATATAATATCAAAAGTATTAAAATAACCTACTACTTCTTGAGCATCTCTCTCCTCTAGTTTAGAGATTGTTATGTTTTGAAGTAATACAATAATTTCTTCATCACTCATTTTGGATCCTTCAATTCTAGTTGATGCTCCAACACTTCTAACTGTAGCTATTGATTTAAGTTGTTTTAAACTTTGTTCTTCTTTACGCTCTATTGTTGTCCATGAGGCATCAAACCTATCAATTTTGCTTATGATTTCAATAAGTTTCCAATTTAAATTAACTTTGAAGTTGTATACATTGTTTTCCATAATACAAATAAAATGATACGATATGATTTGAAATTATGCGATAAATATACAACAAACTATTTATTGATGCGATAATATACGATAATATGCGATAATGATATGAATAAATTTAAATTTTTCCTTTAATAAAATCATATACATTTTCTATATCAACAGAAATTTCGCTTGCTGGTATTTCTAACTCCATTATCCTACATTGTATATTTGACGTTGCAATTGGTAATATGCACCTAATAAATTTTTCATATCACCGAAAACAACTTTTGCATCTTTGGTTGTACCTAATTTTAGTTTTACCAAATCTCCTAATTTATCTCGTTGTAGTTCTTCAATTCCAAATTTTTCGTAATGATTTAAAACGTATTCTAAAAACTCTCTTGCTTTTAGATTTTGATACACTGCAAAAAAGTTATCTTCTCTTACATTACTGGCTCTTTCTTTTCGTGTTTTCAAATCTGAACTGAATGATATGTGTGAAAGCACATCAAAAATATCACATTCAGGAGAAGCTATCATATTGCGTAAAGCTTCTAATTGTTCTTTATCAAAACCTAACGTTCCGAGTTGTTCCAAAAGTTCTTTTCTAGTATCTGGATTTGCCCAAATTTTACGAAGATGATTTTCATCTTGATACATTGCTGGTAATTCGCCAACCAATTTTTCGAGAAATTCTCTAGCTGTTAATGGCTTTCCTTTTTCGTCAATGTATCTCGTATCAATGTCAATAACTTTTAAAGTTCTACCGTTGCTTAACTCAATAATTAATTTTTCTTTTTTCTCTCCGTATTCTTCGGTTGGTTCTTCAAACGTATTTATTTGCGGTTTTCTTAGTGTTTTTTCATAGCCAATTTTTCCTGTTTCGTCTGTTACGATTTCATCTTCAGGTATTCCGTCCCATTCTGAATCATAAAACTTATCTGTTGCACCAACAAAATCAATGATTGTAAAAAAGTCTTTTCCATCAAAAACTCTTGTTCCTCTTCCTATGATTTGTTTAAATTCTACCATTGAACCAATTGGCGCGGTAAGGACAATGTTTCTAACATTTCGTGCATCTACACCAGTTGTCAACATTTTGGAAGATGTTAAGATAACCGGAATGTCTTTGTCGTTATCTTGAAAAGCTTCTAAAAACGTTCTTCCAATTTTTCCTTCATCAGAGGTAACTCTAACACAATAATTAGAATCGGAAACAGTTTTATGTTTGTTTAAAAAATCTCTCAATTCCAATGCGTGATCTTGATTGACACAAAAGACAATTGTCTTTTCCATTCTTCCAATATTGTTCAGAATTGCTCTAGCGATTAAATCTGTTCGTTGAATAATCGTGATGGTTCTATCAAAATCATTAATATCGTAACGATCTTTCTTTATTTCACCTTGAATAACTTTGTTATCATTGGTGTGGATATATTCATCAATATTGGTTTTAACTCTTTTAACTTTATATGGTGTTAAAAAACCATCTGTAATTCCGTCATTCAATGAATATTCATAAATTGGTTTTCCAAAATATTTATAAGTATCTACATTGTCTTCTCTTTTTGGAGTTGCTGTTAATCCAAGATGTACTGCTTTCGTAAAATGGTCAAGTATTGCTCTCCAAGAACCTTCTTCATTTGCACTACCACGATGACACTCATCGATAATTATTAAATCAAAAATCGGTTGGGTACGCTTTGTAGTATGCTCCAATATTTTCTCTTTCTGCAATTGCTTGATAAATGGCAAAAAAGATAAAGGCATTGGTAGGAACAACACCATTCCGCATCTTAATTTCTTCACCGTTTATTTTTACAAGGTCGTTTTCATAAGGATTGAAAGTATTTATAGCTTGATCTGCTAAAACATTTCTATCGGCTAAAAACAAAATTCTTGGTCTTCGGCTTTCACCATCAAGATTCCATTTTGCTTGAAAAAGTTTGTGTACAATTTGAAAAGAAATGAAGGTTTTTCCTGTTCCTGTTGCTAAAGTTAACAAAATCCGTTTCTTTTCTTCAGCAATATTTTCCAGAACTTTATTAACAGCTATTTCTTGGTAATATCGTGGTCGCATTGCTCCTGTTAAATGAAAAGGAATACTGTGCAATAGCTTTTTTAGCTCAATACTTTTTCCGTAAAGTTTGTTGTAAAGTTCTTGAGGTGTTGGAAATTTATCAATATAATCTCCTTTCCCTAGGATTCTATTAAACTCATAAATTTGTTTGCCATTGGATGAATAAACGAAGTCAATTCTTAATTTTTCAGCGTAATCAATAGCTTGTTGTAGTCCTTTTGTTGGGTGATCATCAGCTTTTTTTGCTTCAATTATGGCTAGATTTATATTATTGAATTTCAGAAGGTAATCTAAAAATAACCTTTTACCTCTTTTGTTTCCCAATAATTTTCTGCCATCAGTAAAGTAATATTCTCGTTGTATATTGTCAGAAGTCCAATCACTTTCAATAAGTTTTGGGTCAATATAATTTGCTCTTGTATCAGCTTCTGAAATATTTCTTGTCATTTTTAATTCTAAAATTAAAACAAATCTTTAATATTTATTAAAGTTTGATTAGAATTGCAAGTTAGCATATTTTTATTATTATTTTAAATGTAATATCTATATATTATTAGTCAAAGGATTTCCTAGCCCTGATTGCAGAGGAAATCCTTTTATTTTTTTCTTTAAAAATAAAAGATTACAACGGAAAGCAGGAAATAGCTCCAGATTGCTTCGTGCCTCGCAATGACAAAATTGTGGTTACTGAGATTCTGAAACAAGTTCAGAATTAATAATTCAAAAGTTCCTCCATCTTGGCTTTCACCTTATCCACATTCGGAATCATAGTAAACTCCAAAGTACTATTTAATGGAATTGCTGGCATATTCTCTG
>JAYTVI010000175.1:0-14273 GCA_043744095.1 Flavobacterium sp. | reverse complement strand
CTACTTGTTCAACATCTGGTGCAATCAATATTACAACTGGTGCAACAGCAACAAATCAGACAAGTGTTACTTGGACAAGAAGCGGTACTGGAACTTTAACCAACGCTACTTCATTAACAAATTGTACTTACACGCCAAGTGCAGCTGATATTTTAGCAGGAAGTATAACTTTGACCTTAACTGCTAATGCTACTTCAGGTTGTTCGAATGTATTGGATACAAAGTCACTTTTAATAACAAATGCACCTACTGCAAATGCAGGAACTGCTTTACTTATTTGTGCCACAGACACTGGAGCAATCAATATTACCTCAGGTTCAAATGCAACTAATATGGCTGGAATTCTTTGGTCGTCTAGTGGAACTGGAACGATATCAAATGAAACTTCTTTAACTTTATGTACATACGAGCCTAGTAATGCAGATATACTTTCAGGAAGCGTGGTATTTACATTATCTGCCTTAGCCAATAGTCCTTGTAACAATGCAATAGCAACAAAAACACTTACTATTAGCGCACTGCCTACTACAACTACTACTACAATTTGTCAAGGTGGAACAGGAAATTTAATTTCATCATTGCCTTGTGCAATTGCAAGTACTGGTGTAGTTGGTTCTGCAAATTCAGGGACAGGTAGTAACAATTCAGGTGTGGGAACAATTGCTTGGACAAATCCTGGTAATATTACAACTTCAGGCTCACCTTACGCTACAATAACAACGGTACCTGTTACATCCACGACTAATTATTTACAAGGATCTAATTATGGATTTTCTATTCCAGCAAATGCCATAATAGATGGAATTACATTGGTAATAAGAAGACAAACTTCAGGAACTACTTCTCCTTTTATGCAAGATGATAGAGTTAGTCTTGTTAAAAACGGAGTTATACAACCTACAAATAAAGCAATAACAGCTGTAAACTGGTCTACTTCTTTAGGCACAGCAATATATGGAGGTGTAGCAGATAATTGGGGTATTTCTTGGACAGCAGCTGATATCAATAATGCAGCATTTGGAGTAGTTTTATCTGCAATTAATCCGAATACAAGTTTTACTAGAACTGCAACTGTAGATTATATGCAAATTACAATTAATTATTCTATTCCAGGAACATTAAATTGGTATACAGTTTCTTCTGGCGGAACACCAATTGGTTCAGGAAGTTCGTTTAATCCAGTTGGTGTTTCAGGTTCTGGATTGATTAATACCAATACACCAGGAACAACTACTTTTTATGCTGCATGTTCAACAAATCCTATTTGTAGAACTGCTACTAATTTTGTAATTAAAGCTAATACCAATTATTATCGTGATGCAGATAATGATGGTTTTGGAAATCCTAGCAATGTTCAAATAAATTGTACAGGAATCATTCCGTTTGGTTATGTATTGAATAATACCGATTGTGACGATACTAATCCTACATTAAATCAAACTTTCCCATTTTATCTTGATACAGATAAGGATAGTTATGGAGTGGGTAGTTTGATAAATGTATGTGCATTAGATGCAAACAGACCTCCTGTTGGATATGCTTTAAATAATACAGATTGTAATAATACAGATGATTTAATTTACCAAAACGGGACATTCTTTATAGATGCTGATACGGATGGTTATGATGCTGGTTCAGCAGTAGTTTGTTATGGTTCCTCAATTCCTTCAGGTTTTTCAACTTCTACAAATGGTAATGACTGTAATGATTCTAATTCAAGTTTAAATGTCACTTATCCTTTTTATGCTGATAATGATTTAGATGGATTTGGAGCTGGAAGTTTAATTAATGTTTGTACACTTAATGCAACAACAGCACCATCAGGCTATAGTCTTAATAATTCAGATTGCGATGACGGTAATGCATCAGTTTATCAAACAGGTGATTTTTATGTTGATACAGATAATGATGGTTATTATAATGGTAATCCAACTTTCACAACAGTTTGTTATGGTAATACTTTTCCGAGTGGATATACAACCAACATTATAGGTACAGATTGTGATGATAATAATTTTGAAGTAAATCCAAATCATGTTGAAGTATTAAATAACGGAGTTGACGACAACTGTTCTGGACCTGAAGATGACTCTTTGGTTGTTCCTATGTCTAATATTGCACTTCCAATATGCGGTTCAACATTAACTTCAATGTTTCATACCATTTATGTCAATCAAGTTGCAGGTGCTGAAGGATATAAATTTGAAGTGTCAAATGGTGCAAATGTAAGGACATATGATTCACCTACAAGTACTTTTAGTTTTTCACAATTATCAGGTACAAATATGTATGGTACAACATATACGCTTAGAGTAGCAGTAAAAATGGGAGGATTCTATAGAGCTTATGGTGCTACTTGTACTATAAATACTCCTTTAGTACCAAACACTACAAATATTATTGCTTCTCAATGTGGTAGTACTTTAACTAATTTTGCAACAACCATTTACGCTAATAGAGTACATGGGGTATCAAGATATAGATATAGAGTGACTAATGGATCCGAAGTAAGAACTTTTGAATCAGTAGTAAATAGATTTAGTTTGTCTCAATTAACAGGAATTAATTTGTATGGTACTACTTATTCTGTAGATGTTGCCTTACGATTTGGAACAACTTGGCAAGAACAGTACGGCGAAGTATGTAGTATTAGTACACCAACAACACCACCAACAACGAAAGTAGTGGCATCACAATGTGGTAGTTCTATTAGTAATTTATGGGCTACAATTTATGCAAACCCATCAACAGATGCAGTTAGCTATAGATTTGAAGTAGTAAACGGAGCTCAAACACGTTTCTTTGATACACCAAATCCAAGATTTAGTTTACAACAACTAGCAGGTGGTGCTGCGGCAAATACAGTTTATACTATTAGAGTAGCCATTTTCTACGGAGGAGTTTACCAAGCTTTTGGACCATCTTGTGTGATTACTACATCACCAACTGCGACAAGAGGAACAGCTACAGATTTAGCAATCTTCGAAGCGAACGCTTATCCAAACCCATTTGCTGATACTTTCAAACTAGATATCAATACATCAAGTGATGATACAGTAGAAGTAAAAGTATATGATATGATAGGAAAACTAGTTGAGCAAAGAAAAGTTACTCTTACAGAACTAGGAACTCAAGAAGTTGGAAGCAGATTCCCATCTGGAGTATACAACATAGTTATAATTCAAGGTAAAAATGTGAAAACATTGAGAGTGATTAAAAGATAATTGATGATTATTTAAATTATTACCGTCCTATAAATGGGACGGTTTTTTTTATGTTATTATAATTACTTGAAAAAAAATAAGAGTTTATAAATAAAAAAGCCAGTTTCATATTGAAACTGGCTTAATTTATTATAAGAAATTTTTTAATTATGCTTTTTTAATTCTTTTTTGAAAAGTATAAAAAGCAAACACTGTAGCTAGAATCCCTAACAAAATTAATTTACCATTTATTGGAGTTGGAGGAGGATCGTTTCCTTCTAATCCACCACCACCATCATCATCTCCTGGTTGAGCAAATGAAATAAAATCAACTAACAAAAAGAATATTAGTATGTATGCTTTAAAAAAATTATTTTTCATCTTTTGTATTGAATAAGTTGCAAATATATGAATCATTTTTAAAAAATAATAATATTGTACTTTAAAAAATGAAATATTTTGATTTTTTTTTAAATTAAATATATAATAGTTAATAGTTTAGTACTTATTTTATTCAAATTCAGAAGTAAAAAACAATTTTACACTTGGGAATTTGCTTTGTGTCATATGTATAGTAAAATCTGAATCTGCTAGAAATACCAACTGGTTGTATTTATCTTTAGCTAAAAACTTTTGTTTAATACGTTTGAATTCTTTAAACTCTTCGCTTTTAGGATCTTCTGGTTTTACCCAACATGCTTTGTGTACAGGAAAATTTTCATAAGTACATTTTGCACCATATTCGTGTTCTAATCTGTATTGAATAACTTCATATTGTAAAGCTCCAACTGTTCCAATTACTTTTCTATTATTCATTTCTAAAGTAAATAACTGAGCAACACCTTCGTCCATCAATTGATCAATTCCTTTGTCTAGCTGTTTGGCTTTCATTGGGTCGGCATTATTGATGTATCTGAAATGTTCAGGAGAGAAACTCGGAATTCCTTTAAAACTCATTATTTCACCTTCTGTTAGTGTATCTCCAATTTTGAAATTGCCTGTATCATGCAAACCTACAATATCTCCGGGATAAGATATGTCTACGATTTCTTTTTTTTCTGCAAAGAAAGCATTTGGACTTGAAAATTTTAGATTTTTATTCTGACGAACATGTAAATAAGGTTTGTTTCTTTCAAAAGTTCCTGAAACTATTTTTATAAACGCCAAACGATCTCTATGTTTAGGATCCATATTAGCGTGTATTTTAAAAACAAAGCCAGACATTTTTTCTTCTGTAGGATTTACCAATCGTGTTTCTGATTCTTTTGCTCGTGGCGAAGGTGCTATTTCTACAAAGCAATCTAGCAATTCGCGAACTCCAAAATTATTTAAAGCAGATCCAAAAAAAACAGGTTGTAGTTTTCCTTCTAAATATTCTTGACGATCAAATTTTGGATAGACTTCATCAATCAATTCTAATTCTTCTCTAAGTTTTTCTGCTGGTTTTTGGCCAATTATTTTTTCTAATTCAGGACTTTTTACATCAGAAAATGCTATAGTTTCCTCAATATTTTTTCGACTATCACCGCTAAACAAGTTGATGTTCTCTTCCCAAAGGTTGTAAATGCCTTGAAAATCATATCCCATACCTATAGGAAAACTCAACGGAGTAACTTTTAAATTCAATTTTTGTTCTACTTCATCCATCAAATCAAAAGCATCTTTACCTTCACGATCTAATTTGTTGATAAAAACGATTATAGGAATATTTCGCAAACGACAAACGGCTACTAATTTTTCGGTTTGTTCCTCAACTCCTTTGGCAACATCAATTACAACAATAACACTATCTACGGCAGTAAGAGTTCTAAAAGTGTCCTCTGCAAAATCCTTGTGACCTGGTGTATCTAAAATGTTTATTTTTTTGTCTTTATAATTAAATGCCAACACTGATGTAGAAACCGAGATACCTCTTTGACGCTCAATTTCCATAAAATCTGAAGTAGCGCCTTTTTTTATTTTATTGTTTTTTACTGCACCAGCTTCTTGAATTGCACCTCCAAAAAGCAATAATTTTTCTGTAAGTGTTGTTTTTCCTGCATCTGGATGCGAGATTATTCCGAATGTACGACGGCGTTCTATTTCTTTTAAAAAACTCATAATTGTTATAAATGGACTGCAAAAATAGTATTTATTCAACAAATACGAGTGACTTTGTTTTAAACGTATTTTATTTGTTTTGTTTTTCTATAAATGAATTAAAAATTTTGGTTTATAATTTTTTGTTAATAGTATTGACTATACTTGTATAATGATATTGAATTGTTATTTTTGTTGATTGAAATTCTAAAAAAAGAACTCTAAAATTTAAATTATTAACCCATTGAAATTTATTATATAATGAAAATGAAGCAATTGTTTTTCGGATTATTACTTACCTTATCAATAGCAAGTTCTGCACAAAACACCAAAAAGGAAGTTTTATTTACAATTGATGAAAAACCCTATTATACAGATGAATTTTCTCGGGTTTACAATAAAAATTTAGATTTAGTTAAAGATGAATCTCAGAAAGATTTAACTCAATACCTCGAATTATTCGTTGGATATAAACTCAAAATTAACAAAGCCAACAAATTAGGACTTCAAAACGGAGATGCCTACAAGAATGAATTGGCAACTTATAGAACCCAACTTTCAAAAAATTATTTATCTGATTCTAAAGTTACCAAAGAATTGGTAGAAGAAGGATACAACCGTTCGTTAAAAGAAATTAAAGCATCTCATATCCTAATTACAGTTGACGAAAATGCATCTCCAGAAGATACATTAATTGCTTATAATAAAATAAAAGCTATTCGTGATAGAGCTATGAAAGGTGAAAATTTTGGGAAATTGGCAGTTGAAAATTCTCAAGATCCATCTGCAAAAGAAAACAAAGGAGATTTAGGTTATTTTTCTTCATTTAGAATGGTCTATGCCTTTGAATCAGCAGCTTTTAAAACGCCTAAAGGTAAAATATCAAACCCTTTTCGTACTCGATTTGGTTATCATATTTTAAAAGTTGACGATGTTCGTGACAATCGTGGTGAGGTTACTGTTGCTCATATTATGATACTTAATCCTACAGAAGACAAACAAGAGTTTAAAGACAAAGCAAAGAAAACGATTGACGATATCTATCAAAAAATTCAACAAGGAGAAAAGTTTGAAGATTTAGCAAAACAATTTTCTGAGGACAAATCATCTTCTTCAAAAGGTGGTGTTTTGGCACGTTTTGGTTCAGGACAATTGAGCTCCGAAGAATTTGAAAATACTGCTTTTGCAGTTACTAAAGAAAATCCAATTTCTGCACCTTTTCAAAGTAAATTTGGTTGGCATATTATCAAACTTATCGAGAAACATCCAATGAAAACTTTTGATGAAATGAAATCAGAATTAGAAAATAAAGTTGGAAAAGACGATCGTTCTAGATTGATTACTAATTCATTAAATCAAAAATTAGAAAAAAAATACAATATCAAAAGAGATGATAAAGTATATGTTGCGACTTCAAAAGCAATTACAAATGACTATTATGACAATAAATGGGAATTGCCTAAAGATGTAAAACCTTTTGATAAAAAATTGTTTTTAGTAAATGATAAAACGGTAACGGGTACAGACTTTTTGAATTATGCCAAAACACAAGAAAAAGCTGGAATTACATTAAAACCAATAAATAAATTGGTTGATATGATGTTTCAAAAATTTGTAGACCAACAATTGACCGATTATTATACCGCAAATTTAGAAGGCGAATTTCATGATTTTGCAGCAGTAATGGAAGAGTATCGTGATGGTTTATTGCTATTTGATTTAATGGAAAAAGAAATTTGGGATCGTTCAAAAACAGATACGCTAGGCTTGAAAGCATTTTATGATTCTAAAAAAGACGCCTACCAATGGAAAAACAGATTTGATGTGACTATAGCTTCTTCTACCGATATGGAAGTTATCAAAAAAGCACAAAAAATGTTCAAGCAAAAAATGACACCTGAACAAATTAAAGAAAAATTAAACACCAAAGAAAAAGTTCAGGTAATGACAAATACGGGTGTTTTTGAAGAAGGCAATGATGCTTTGCCAAAAAATTTAAAATTGCAAACCGGAATATCAGATATAACTAAAGAAGGTGAGTATTATTTTGTAACACTTGTCAATAAAATTCTTCCAGCAGGACTAAAAACACTTGAAGAAAGTAAAGGAAAAGTAATAAATGATTACCAACAATATTTAGAACAAAATTGGGTTAGCGATCTAAAAAAAGAGTTTACAGTAAAAGTAAATCAAGATGTTTTTGAACGTGTAAAAACACAACTCAAAAAATAAGAATGCGAATAATCTCAAGTATAGTACTTTTAATACTCTTTTTTACCTCTTGTAATTACTTTAAACCAGAAGCAAAACCACAAGCTGTAGCAAGAGTTAATGATGTGTATTTATACAAAGAAGATTTAAAAGATTTAGTACCCAAAGGCACTTCAAAAAATGATAGCATTGCAATAGTAAGGAATTATATAGATCGCTGGGCTTCTCAAATATTATTAATAAAAGTTGCTGAGGTCAATTTGAATGCAGGCAAAAAAGCAGAGTTTGAAGAATTAATAAAGCAATATAAAATTGATTTATATACCAAAGCCTATCTAGAAGAAGTTGTGAAACAGTCAGTAGATACTTTAGTTTCAATAGATGAATTAAAAAGATATTACAACGAGAACAAAGAGAATTTTAGAACCAATGGAACTTTAGTAAGGCTGAGATATATCAATTTACTAAAAGATAATCCTAAATTCGAAACCATAAAAAGTAAGTTTTTTGATTATAGAAAATCCGATAAAACTTTTTGGGACACATATGCTTTACAATTCAAAAGTTTTGCGATGAATGATTCGGTTTGGGTCGAAATGAGTCAGGTATATTCAAAATTACCATTTATAAATCCAGACAACAGAGATGCGCTTATTATTCCTGGAAAAACAATTCAACAACAAGATTCGTTAAATATGTATTTAGTAAAAATAAGTAATGTAATCGACAAAAATCAAATTGCTCCCTTTGAGTATTTGAAAACAACTTTGAAAGAAGTAATACTAAATAAAAGAAAGTTAGAATTAATAAAAAAATTTGAAAAGGAAATCACCTATGATGCCATTAAAGATGAAAAATATGAAGTTTATAAATAAAAAAATGGTGTTTGCAATTTGTCTTTTTGTTATGACAATTAGTGCGACCTATGCACAAGAAATAATAAAAGATACAGTTAAACCAAAAGCAATAAAAGTAACTTCAAATAAACGTCAAAAAATAGATGGTGTAATTGCAACCGTAGGAGATTATAATATTTTAGATTCAGATATCGACAAATCATTTTTAGAAATGACAAGTCAAGGAAATTCTGTAAAAGATATAACCCGTTGCCAAATGTTGGGTAAGTTGCTTGAAGATAAATTATATGCACATCAAGCGGTTCAGGATAGTATCATTGTTACAGATGATGAAGTAAAAGGAAAAATGGAAGAACAACTAAATTATATGGTCGAACAATTGGGTTCGATGGATAAAGTAGTTAAATATTTTAAAAAAAACAGTGAAGAAGATTTCAGAACAGATCTTTTTGAAATAATCAAAATGAATAAATTGTCTGCAGATATGCAGAAAAAAATTGTAGATAAAGAAGAAATTACTCCAGAAGAAGTTCGAAATTTTTTCAAAAAAATACCTACAAACGAATTACCAACTTTTGGTGCAGAAATGGAAGTGTCGCAAATTGTTGTAATTCCAAAAGCTTCACAAGAAGAAAAACAAAAAGTTATCGACAAGCTCAAAGAGTTTAAGAAAGAAGTGCAAGAAGGCTCAAGTTTCTCTACAAAAGCAGTTTTGTATTCAAAAGATCCAGGCTCAAGTACCAATGGAGGTTATTATAAAATGAACAAAAAAACCCCATTTGTAAAAGAGTTTAAAGATGTTGCTTTTAGTCTGGCAGAAGGAGAAATTTCAGAACCATTTGAAACGAATTTTGGTTTTCATATTATATATGTAGAAAAAATAAGAGGTCAAGATATCGAGTTGAGACATATACTTTTGATTCCAAATATTACCGATCAAGCCTTGAAAGATGCTAAAGATAAAATTGCTACTATCAAGAAAAAAATTGAAGACAAAGCCATCACTTTTGCTGATGCTGCCAGAGCTGAATCTGATGAAAAAGAAACCAAAACTAATGGTGGTGTTTTAGTAAATCCGAAAACACAAGACACTCATTTTGAGTTAACAAAAATGGATCCGACTTTGTACGCTCAAGTTTCTAATTTAAAAGAAGGAGAAGTATCAATTCCGTTAATAGATACCGATCAATCTGGAGGAAAAAAATACAAGTTGGTTATGGTAACCAATCGTATTGATGAGCATACAGCCGATTATGCAAAAGATTATATCAAAATTAAAGAATTGGCTTTGAAAGAAAAGCAAATAAACGCCATTGCAAAATGGTCTGAAGAAAAAATTAAAGAAACTTATATTAAAATTAATGGTGAATATCGCGATTGTGTATTTACTAATAATTGGATGAAAAAATAATTTAAGACAACCGTTTTCTAATTTCAAATTCTAAACAATAAAAATGTCCGATATAACAGCAATTCAAAACTTAGTTCAAAAAAGAACTGAATTAAAAAAAGAAATATCTAAAATAATTGTAGGTCAAGAAGAAGTTGTTGACCAAATATTATTGAGTATTTTTTCTGGAGGACATGCGCTTTTAGTAGGTGTTCCAGGTTTGGCAAAAACATTAATGGTCAATACAATCGCACAAGCATTAGGATTAGATTTTAAAAGAATTCAGTTTACTCCAGATTTAATGCCTTCGGATATTTTAGGTAGCGAAATTCTTGACGAAAATAGACAGTTTAAATTTATTAAAGGGCCTATTTTTTCAAATATTATTCTTGCCGATGAGATCAATAGAACACCACCAAAAACACAAGCTGCTTTACTAGAAGCTATGCAGGAACGTGCCGTAACTATTGCAGGTCATAATTATAAATTATCTTTGCCATATTTTGTTTTAGCAACACAAAATCCAATTGAGCAAGAAGGAACTTATCCTTTGCCAGAAGCTCAATTAGACCGTTTTATGTTTTCTATAAAATTAGATTACCCTTCTTTTGCAGAAGAAGTACAGGTCGTAAAAAGTACCACTACAGATAGTACTATTAAAGTAAATCCATTGTTTACTGCACAAGAAATTATCGATTTTCAACAGTTAATTCGTCGTGTACCTGTTGCAGATAATGTGATAGAATATGCAGTAACATTAGTCAGCAAAACACGTCCAGACAACCCGTTGGCAAATGAGTTTATAAAAAACTATATCGATTGGGGTGCAGGACCAAGAGCTTCTCAAAACTTAATATTGGCTGCAAAAGCCAATGCCGCTTTCAACGGAAAATTCTCTCCAGATATAGAAGATGTAAAAGCTGTAGCTACAGGAATTTTAAGACATCGTGTCGTGAAAAACTATAAAGCAGACGCTGAAGGAATTTCTATTGAAAAAATTATTGCTTCTTTGGTTTAATTTTTTTGTTTTTTAGAATAGTATCTAATTCTGAATCATAAAAAAATAAAAACATACTTCCCATCATGTCTTGTAGAATTGTTGAGGTATTATTGACTTCTAAAACCAATTCATAATCGTGATTGGCATACAAACAAATACCAGATTCTGAACTAAATTGTTCAATATTAGACAATCCAATTTTTTCTTTATGGTTAGTCATATGACTAGTAAAAATTGTTTTTTTAGTAGTTTTATCTACAATCGAAAGTGAGTTCGCAAACGGATGAACGTGAATTGCAGCAGCTTGTAATCGTAAACTATCTTTGATTTGTAATTGTGAATTAATATCACTTCTATATGTATTTTTTCCAACAGGAATTACCCAATGACCAGAAAGCATATTTCCTTTACCATCATCATAACTATGGTTTTTAGTTTCAACAGGGATACATTGATTGCTTGCAGGATCTAAAGGTGATTTATATGGGTCTTTTTTATCATAAGGCAATTCAATAAAAATAGTGCGACTCATTAATGGTTTAAAATTCATTTTGTTTTTTGAATAATCAATAGTAACTTCGTGTTTTATTAAAAAATTTGCATCAGCAATATTATGATTTAAAGATTCGGTTGTAATAAATAACAAATCATTTCCTTTCATAGGAATACCATATCCTTTAGGGAAATTAAAATTTTCTAAACCATGAGAAAGTGATGTCATTCTAGGATATTGAATTCCAATTCTGTCTTCAAGATGAAAATTACTGAAATATTTAGTATCATTAAAATCAACATTGGTATGACAGATAAAATCGTTAGAGATTTGTTTTTTAGTTTTTGCATCTAATGCCTTAACGTGAAAACTTGTAAGCCATAATAAAGTTGAATCTTGCGAAAGTTGAATATAATTTGAAGATTTAGGACCTTCCATTGATTTGTATATCCCATCAATATAAAAAGAAGGCGAAATCATTTTATAATGTTGTGTTTCATTAAAAATTGCCCAATGATCATCAACCAATCCTGTTTTAAATAAAAATTCAGTTTTTATAATTGCTTTGTGTCTATTGGGCAATTGCAAATACCATATTGTCCCTCCAAAAATGCTTAGAAACAAAAAAGCTGCTGAAAATTTATATATCTTTGATTTAGTCATAAAGCAAATTTACAATTATAATGATTGAAAATCAATTTGAAAATAATAAAAGAATTTTTGGGCTCGATTTGATGAGAGCTACCGCTATTATTATGGTTTTGTGTTCTCATATTCTTTGGATTTATCCTGACAAATCAAGTATTATCTGTCAAATATTTTCTGTTTTTGGATTTTTTGGAGTAGAAATTTTCTTCGTTTTGAGTGGTTTTCTTATTGGTAGAATTTTATTTAAAGTGTTTGTTGCACCCGATTTTAATTTGCAGTCTGTTTTTTATTTTATAAAAAGACGATGGTATAGAACTTTGCCCAATTATTTTTTATTTCTAATTATTGCAATAGTTATTGGTTATTTTACCAATATGGAAATGGAAAATATAGGGAGATATTTCTTTTTTCTTCAAAACAGTACAACAACAATGTTGCCTTTTTATCCAGAAACCTGGAGCTTGTCTATAGAGGAGTTTACCTATATAATTACTCCATTTACTTTACTTATTGGATTGTATTTTTTTAAAAATTCAAATTCATCAAAACTTTTTGTTGGTACTATAGTTTTTCTAATTGTAGTTTTTCTTATTTCTAAAATATATTATGAATTTACAACAACCAATACAACAGTCGATCAATGGAATGTTTCTTTGAAAGGTGTGGTTGTTTATCGTATAGATTCTATATTGATAGGCGTAATTGCAAGTTGGGTATTTTTAACAAAAAATAATTTTTGGAAAAAACACAAAATACTTTTTATGTTTTTGGGTTGTATACTTTCAGGGCTTTTAGTCTTAAGTATTAGTTATTTTAAAAACAATATTTCGATATACCCTTTTTTCTGGAATGTCTTGTTTTTGCCAATTACTTCTATCACTTTTTCCTTGTTTTTACCTTTTTTATCAGAATGGGAAAAGGCACCAATTATTATTTTGAAGCCCATAGTTTTCATAAGTAAAATATCCTATACGGTTTATCTTATCCATTACAGTATCGTTCTCTATTTAATGAAGTATTGTATAGACACATCTTCTTATACAATTTGGAAATTACATATGTTTACATTCATTTATTTACTAATAACCTTACTTTTAAGTGCTTTGTTATATCGCTTTTACGAAAAACCTATGATGGAGTTAAGAGATAAAAATTAACTATTTTCAATTTTATCGTTTAAAAATTCGTTTTTATTAAAAATAGAATAGTAAAAATCACTATTTCGCAATTTGTTGCTACTAAATAATATATTCTATTAAATAGTTTTTAATAATACAACGATTTCGTAAATTTGCACCTCAAACATTAAACCTTGATTTACTATGGCTTTTGATATAGAAATGATTCAAAAAGTATATGCCACAATGGCTTCACGAGTTGATAAAGCACGTGAGTTAGTTGGTAGACCATTAACACTTTCAGAAAAAATATTATACTCTCATCTTTGGGAAGGAACACCAACAAAAGCTTTTGCAAGAGGTAAAGATTATGTTGATTTTGCTCCAGATAGAGTTGCTTGTCAAGATGCAACCGCTCAAATGGCTTTATTGCAATTTATGCATGCAGGTAAAAAAACAGTCGCAGTTCCAACTACAGTACATTGTGATCACTTAATTCAAGCAAAAATGGGTGCAGCTACCGATTTGGCAGTTGCTAATTCACAATCTAAAGAAGTTTTTGATTTTCTTTCGTCTGTTTCCAATAAATACGGAATTGGTTTTTGGAAACCAGGTTCGGGAATTATTCATCAAATTGTTTTAGAAAATTATGCATTTCCAGGAGGAATGATGATTGGAACCGATTCGCACACCGTAAATGCTGGCGGATTAGGAATGTTGGCAATTGGTGTTGGTGGTGCTGATGCTGTTGATGTAATGAGTGGAATGAGTTGGGAATTAAAATTTCCTAAATTAATAGGTGTAAAATTAACAGGGAAATTGTCTGGATGGACTGCACCAAAAGATGTGATTTTAAAAGTTGCTGATATACTTACTGTAAAAGGTGGAACAGGAGCAATTGTTGAATATTTTGGTGAAGGTGCAATTAATATGTCGTGTACTGGTAAAGGAACCATTTGTAATATGGGTGCCGAAATTGGAGCAACAACTTCAACTTTTGGTTACGACGATTCTATGCGTAGATATTTAGCAGCTACTGGTCGTCAAGATGTAGTTGATGCGGCTGATAAAGTGGCAAAGTATTTAACAGGTGATGATGAGGTTTATGCTTCGCCAGAAAAATATTTTGATCAAGTTATCGAAATAAATTTATCAGAATTGGAACCACATATTAATGGTCCATTTACTCCAGATAGAGGAACACCAGTATCTAAAATGAAAGAAGAAGCAGCTAAAAATGGTTGGCCTTTAAAAGTAGAATGGGGTTTAATTGG